>CADBBB010000005.1:0-88607 GCA_902792795.1 uncultured Spirochaetaceae bacterium
CCAAGACAGAGAAGATTTGGATGCGTTTGCGATAAAGGCGGCCGAGTTTCTGAATGAGGGCTTAACGTGGATAGCCATTGACAACACACGAGCCGAAATGGATCTGATTTCAGCTCCTATGCTTCTGAAGCTGGCGAATGCAGAAGCGCCGGCAGACCAGGACGCGGCAGATGAAGAAGAAAAGAAAAGAGCCATAGAACAGTTTCAGCAGCAGCATCCGGACGGTGAAGGCATTTCGGTCCGTGCCGTTTACCGGGATCCCGTCACAGGCAAAATGAAGTCCATAGAAATGTTCGGCGGCTGGTCGCTTTGCCTGGTCGTCGAAAACTGGCAGCAGTAGCGCCCGCTTAGTTGAACGTCACGGTGGCGGCTCTGACAATCGTTTTAGCGGAATCTATTCCGTCGACATTTTTATAAACGTCGCCGTTAGAACCGTTGACGGAGCCGCTTCCAACAAGTTCCAAGGTCACTTCCTCTTTTTGTCCCGCGGGAAGAAGGGCCTGGTAAACAAGCGAAGGCTGGCCGTTTACGCCGGAATTCTTTTTTGTCCAAGTTGAATTGTAGTCAAAGCTTGCGTTCACTTCCACCTTTATCATGCAAGACGCGTCGTCGATTTTTTGGTTAATGACAAGGCCGCCTTTGGGCGTGGCGCTTGTCACCGCGTCGATTTCTTTTTTGTCTGGGGAACTGTTTTGCGCGGCGGATTTTTTTGAGTCATGCTTTGAGGCGTGGTACCAAACAGGAAGCGATTCGGGCCGCCCTTCTTTGGGACCCAAAAACCAAGAAAGGCCGCCAGCCTTTTGGGTCACGTAAAGGGTCTTGACATAGCGGCCCTGCTCGTCCTCAAGCCAAACCGCAAGCTGCGGCCCCTTCCAACCCTCGCCCGAGCCGATAGAAACGGTCACGTCCCTGGCGTGCAAACTTGCGGCCATCGCCGCGCAAAATGCAAACAATGCGATAAATTTTTTCATGGGGGAACCTCGATTTTATAATTTAATTATAGATTAATTAGCAATAAAATTTCAAATAACCAAAGCGTTCGTTCCATTTAGCTACAATTTCAAACGCTCGGTTTTCGATAATTTCAATTAGGTTGTTGAGAACGTGATTTGGAATTTTTGAATTGTTGTTGCAAACAATGCAGTTCAAGGATTTTGTTATCCAAATCTTTGTTGAATTTTTGTCAGGCTTTCCTTTTGAGACATGAACGTGAACAGGCTCTAACGGCTCGCCTTCATTCGACCAAAAGTAGACAAGATAAGCGCCGATGCTAAAAATTTGCGGCATTTTCAAAGCCTCCGCCACGAGCGAACTTAAAGAAAAGGTGCGCGGCTTTTTCCACAAAATCCTTGTAATACTCCATTTCTTTTTCTGAGTAACCGTGGTTCTCCCATTTGTAATCAGGAAGAACGCAAACCGCGTCTTTAAAGCCGCCTTCTATCGGAGTCTCTATATACACTTTTACTTGTTCTTTTCCGCCGTCGTGAATGATATCTGAGTGAGTTATCTCCGTTTCGTCGGGCAAAGTCATATATGGATATATCATGATGGTTATTATAGCGCGCTTTGAATGCTTTTGCTAGTGGAACGAAAGATTCAGAATAGGCGACGGAGAGCCGGTGACGGAGCCGCTGCCCAAAAGTTCCAAGGAAACTTCCTCTTTTTTTCAAGGGAAAAATTGCAATCGCGGCCGCCTTCCTCAAAGGCAAAAATATTCTATGCCGGCTGTCATGAAGCCGGGGCTTAAAATCGTTAAAACTCTTTTTTTACGATAATCTCAACCTTGTCGCCTTGCAAGTTGACAAGCACATTGTCGGCAAGGTTGGAAATGATTGACTTTTCAAGCTCGTCCCAAATTTCACCCTTTTTCTTGCGGGCCTTTTCTTGATAATCGTTCAACGACCATACGACCGACGAATCGCCGTCTCCTTCTTTAAGAACATCGGCGTATATTGCGGGAATTCTCGCCCTTCCGCGCTGATAATCGACAAGCATAAATTGCGCCGCAAGCTTTATCTTTGCCATAATTCCGCCGGCGGCGGAGTTTTTTCCGTCAGAAGAAACGGAAATAAGTTTTTTGCGCTTATCCGCCGTAAGAAATTCATTGGGGCAAAGCGAAACGTGAAGGTCAAATTTTTTGCCTTCGCTTTCAATCCAAAAGCTGCCGTCGGAATAGCCGAGCAATTCGGGCAACATTCCAATAAGTTCCTCGGCAAGAAGGGAAAGGCGCAACGCCTCTTTTGCGCCAAGATTGGCGTACTCCGCCGCTTTTTTAGTTTCTGCAATCAAGGCCGAAAGAGAGGCTTCGTCTTTTGTAATTTTTAAAACGTCTGATTTCATTTTTTCTCCCGTATCATTCAGAATAGTCATAGTCTACAGCAATGGAAACTTCATAATCCGCAAAAAGCTTTTGAACCCTTTGCGCAATCTCGTCGCGCAGAGCTTTTTTGTTTTTTGTGTCAAAGTCAATCACCAAGTCAAACTTGACGACCATGTCAACTTTGTCCTTGTAAAAGCCGTGCATTTGCAAGACGTCTTTATATTCGGAAAGAATTTCCTTAACTTTCTTTTTGTCGTTCGCGGTCTCTTGGTTGGCCACATTCGTCGCGTACACAGTTATTCCTATAAGCTCAACGCCCGTGTCATCCAAAACTTTCTTCGCGACGCTCCGTTCAAGCGTGTCAAGATACAAAGCCGTCAGCGACTCGGGAACTTCGATGTGAGCGGAACCAAAAAGGCGGTCTTTTCCATAATCATGTATGACAAGGCAGTACACGCCGTCAATTTCAGGGAATGACTTTATGGATTCTTTTACCGCCTTTGACAATTCAATTGGAACGCGCTCGCCAAGAATTTTGCTAACAGTGCCATAGAGCGTTTCCATTCCCGCCTTGATAATCAAACCCGAAAACACAAGGCCCAAAAAGGCTTCCACATTGAGCCCAGTAAAAATAAAGACAAGGGCTACTATAATAGTTGAGATTGAAATGAAAGAATCGTTGAGCGCGTCTTTTCCGGAAGCGACAAGCGACTCCGATTCAAGTTTTTTTCCCGATTTTATTGTGTAAAGGCCAAGCAACATTCGCGCTACAACCGTAAGAGCGATTATTTCAAGCGCGAGCGGGCTGTAATTTGGCGCCGCCGGATGCATGATCTTCTTAACCGATTCGATTACCGAAAACAAACCGGTGTAGCTGATAATTATTCCTATGGCCATGGTGGAAAGACATTCAATTCTGCCATAACCATAAGGATGCTTTCTGTCAGGATCCTTTACCGATAGCTTCACGCCGATAATCGTTATCAGCGGCGCCAGCGCGTCTGTCAAGTTGTTGACAGCGTCAAGCGTTATAGAAGTTGAGACTGAACGAAGTCCAACCACCAACTTTAAACCGGCCAACACTACATTGGCCAGTATTCCTATAACGCTTGTTTTTATTATTTTGCTAGTTCTGTCCAATTTGCTTAGAAGCTTGCGCTTAAAGGTTCACAACCTTTGAAAGGATAGAAACAATTGTGTTAATCGCGTCTTTCTTTTCTTCCTCTCTGTTTTTCTTGCTCTTTGCAAAAAGAACCTGAGCCACGTCAGAAATCAAAACGCCCAAATCTTCAAAAATGTCAATCTGTGAATCTTCAACACTTTCCAAATCCTTTACGGCCGCGTCAACGCGGGCAAGAATTTGCTTAATTTCTTTGTTCATTGCTGTCATAATAAAACCTCTATATTAGTATTTTTATTTTCCGTTCTTGACGGTTAAAGTGGCGCCGATGATGAGCGCGTTCTTTGCCAAAACCAAAAGCCAGTGCAAAACCAAGATTGACGTCCATTCCTTGATGTAGAAAATCAATGTTATGACTGTGACGATTATCCAAAGAACGATTGTGACATATTTTACATAGTCGTCGAACTTTTCAAAATCCATGCCGAAAGCTTTGAGCGCGAACATGATTCCGCAAACGCCCAAAATAATTCCGATGGCAATGCTGATGACAGGCGCGGCCTTGCCAAAAAGCGCGGCGACGGCTGTAATTTCAGCAGACGAAATTGACGAGCCGATTTTTAAAATCAAGCAGGCTGCGGTGACCACAAAGTAAATCGCCAAAGCCAACTGGCATACAAAGATGCCCCAAGTTCTAGGTTGTTTTGCCATAATTACTCCTTGCAAAATTTGATAATTAATTATAAACTTGTTTTTTTCTGCTGTCAAGTTTTATATCTAGTAAAAAATAAAAACTTGACAGAACTTTAGAGTGACAATATAATGTGAAACACATTTCCACAAGGAGGTTTATATTATGACTGGAAAATTTGTTATCGCCAAAGCGAAGAATGATGGCATTTACTTTAATTTGGTTGCCGCCAACGGCGAAATCATCGCGACTTCAGAAGTGTATGAGTCAAAGACGAACGCGCAAAACGGCATCGAAAGCGTGCGAACAAACTGTGTTGCTGGAATTGAAGACCAGACTGTGGACGGTTACGAAACGCTCAAGAATCCCAAGTTTGAAATTTACAAAGACAAGGCCGGCGAATTCCGCTATCGCCTCAAGGCTTCAAACGGCGAGATTATCGCAAGCGGCGAAGGCTACACCACAAAGCAGAGCGTTCAGAACGGCATTGAGTCAATCAAGACAAACGCTCCCACTGCCGAAATCGTGGACAAAACGGCGGAGTAAAATAACGAGCGCCTAAATTAAAAAGCGGCTTTCCATTGCGGAAAGCCGCTTTTTTTTGCAAGGAAACTATTTTACTTGGTCGGCGTTGCCGACCAGACACATGCGGTTCGCCAAAGGCGACCGCGTTGTGTTAGGAAATTTTCATACACGTCGGACCGCTCTATTGAGCGGATCCGACGAGACACATCCACTCGGCCTGGGCGGCCAACTCGTCGCCGACGAAGGCTTGGCCGGACTGCTTGATCATGCGGTCGCTGACGCGCAGGTTTTTGATTTCCATGCGGACGGTGTCGCCGGGGCGAACTTGGCGGCGGAACTTCACTTTGTCAACCGTTCCCAAGAAAAAGAGCGAGCCTTCCTTGAACTTTTTTTGGAAGCTCAAAGCCGCGCCGCCGGCCTGCGCCATCGTCTCAACCAAGATTACGCCGGGAACGACCGGGTACTGGGGAAAGTGGCCTTTGAAGAAAAAGTCTTCGTCGGTAAACTTGCGGGTGCTTACGCTGCCCTCGTCGTCGGCGCTTACGATTTCGTCAACGAACAAAAAAGGCTTTCTGTGGGGCAACAAGGCCTCGATATCATTTGTAACACTCATTCTATTCTCCTAGTTAATCTTCTTAATCACTACGACGCCGTTGTGGCCGCCAAAGCCAAGCGTGGCGCTCATCGCGCAATCGACGCTCATTTCGATTCCCTTGTTGGGGGTGTAGTCCAAGTCGCATCCGCCTTCAATGTCTTGGTTGTCCAAGTTGATTGTGGGCGGAACAAAGCCCTCGACCACGGCCTTTGTCGTGATAATCGCTTCAACAGCGCCTGTGGCTCCGAGCATGTGTCCTGTCATGCTCTTTGTTGAGGAAATGTGAAGCTTTTTGGCGGCGTCGCCGAATGCGATTTTAATCATCTGAGTTTCGCCGCAGTCGTTCTTGTGTGTTGAAGTTCCGTGCGCGTTGTAGTACTGAACTTGGTCCGGCGTTACGCCCGCGTCCTTCATCGCTTCGGTCATGGCGGCGGCGCCCTGAACTCCGTCCGGGTTGGGGGCGGTCAAGTGATACGCGTCGTTTGAGCCGCCGTAGCCGGCAAGCTCGGCGTAGATTTTTGCGCCGCGCTTTTTGGCGTGCTCGTACTCTTCCAAAATAAGAATGCCGCTTCCTTCGCTCATTACAAAGCCGTCGCGGTCTTTGTCAAAGGGGCGGCAAGCCTTTGTGGGGTCGTCGACGCGGGCGCGCGAAAGAGCCTGCAAGGCGGCGAATGAGTCGACGCAATAGCCGGTCAAAGTGCTTTCAGTTCCGCCGGCAATGCAAACGTCGCGGCGGCCGCTTCTAATCAAGTCTAGCGCGTCGCCAAGCGCGTCGGTTCCGCTTGAGCAAGCCGTGGCGATTGTGTGGCAGGGGCCGTGGATTCCAAAAGCGATGGCGATGTTTCCGCTGGCTTCGTTGGGAATCAATTGGGGAATCGTCATCGGATTGACGCGTTTTTTGCCTGACTCGTACCATTTGACGCAATTGTTTTCGGTGACTTCAAAGCCGCCGATTCCAACGCCCAAGTAAATCGCCGTCTTGTCCAAAACTTCGGCGTTGCCTGTCAAGCCCGCGTCGTCAAGCGCCATCTTGGCGGCGGCCACGGCGTACTTTGTGAAGCGCGCCATCTTGCGGGCGGCTTGCGCGTCCATGTACTTTTCGGCCTCAAAATTCTTCACTTCGCCGCCGTACTTAATCGCGCTTGTCGTTGTGTCGTAATATGTAATCGGGCCAATGCCGCTCTTTCCGGCGCGGATGGCCGCCCAAGTCTCTTCAACAGAATTTCCCAGCGGAGTGACCGCTCCCATGCCAGTAATAACAACTCTTCTCATAACAAACCTCATTTTATAAATTAGCGACAGGATGTCGCGTCATCGGTATTACAACCATTACCCGAGTTTCGCAAGGCGAAACTCGAAGCGCTAAAAAACGCAGGAGGCGTTTTTTAGCACCCCATTCCGCCGTCAACGCCAAGGACCTGCCCCGTAATGTAAGTGGACAAGTCGCTGGCCAAGAACAAGACGGCGTTGGCAACGTCGTCAACCTGTCCCGCGCGGCGGAGCGGAATCTGCGTGATCCAACTTTCGCGAATCTTTTCGTCAACGGCCTTTGTCATGTCGGTGTCGATAAAGCCGGGCGCGACGGCGTTAACGCGAACTCCGCGGCTTCCGACTTCTTTGGCCAAGCTCTTTGTGTAGCCGATCAAGCCCGCCTTGCTGGCAGAATAGTTTACCTGGCCGGCGCCGCCGTGAAGACCTACGATGCTAGTCATGTTGATGATCGAGCCATGCTTTTTGTGGATCATGTCGTTGGAAACGATTTGCGTGGCGACAAAAGCGCCGGTAAGATTTACGTCCAAAACTTTTTTCCAGTCGTCCATCTTCATGTGGAACGAAAGTCCGTCCTTTGTGATTCCGGCGTTGTTGACCAAAACGTCAAAGGCGCCGGCTTCTTTGAGCGCGGCCGTTACGACTTCCTTGAGCTGTTCGGCGTTGGAAGCGTCCGCGTAAATTTCGTGGAAGGCCACGCCGTTGTCGGCGGCCAACTTTTCAAGGTCGGCCTTTCCGGCGCTTTCCTTTGTGCAGAGGCCCCAAACTTCAGCGCCGTTCTGCAAAAAGACTTCCGCTATTCTCTTTCCGATGCCGCGGCTTGAGCCGGTGACCAAGGCTTTTTTGTTTTCCAAAAGTTTCATATTTATTCTCCTAACTATTTAACGGCGCCAAAAGGCGGCGCCGCGATTAAGGTCTTACAACGCGTTCAATGTCTCGGCTGAATTAACCGGAACGCACTTGAGGTTTTCGGCGTAGGCTGTCTTGGCCCACAAGCCGCTCAAAACTTGTCCCGGACCCGGCTCGAGCAATTTCCACTCGCCGCCGTCGGCCTTGATCAAAGCGGCCAAAACGTCCTCTTCGTCAGTCCAGCGGACGGGGTGCGTCAAGTGCAATACGGCGGACTTCTTTGCGTTCTCGCCGCTTGTCTCCTCTTTTCCTGTCACGTTGCTGAACAAAGTGATTGTCGGGTTGTTGAACGTGACGCCGGCGATGGCCTTTTCAAACTCGTCGGCCGCGCGCTGCATCAAAGGGCTGTGGAAGGGGCCGGCAACCTTAAGTCGGACGGCTCTTCTGGCGCCCGCTTCTTTGGCGGCGGCCTCGGCCTTGTCGAGCGCGGCTTCGGTTCCGCTTATTACAGTCTGAACGGATGAGTTCAAGTTGGCGGCGTAAGCGTCGGGAATTCCCGCGGCGATTTCCGCGACCTTCTCCGGAGGCAAGCCAAGAATCGCGCTCATTCCGGGAGCGTGGCCTTCGTTCTCCGCGGCGATTTTTTCGCAAACGGCCTGCATGATTTTACCGCGCTGGACAACTACCTTAATTACATCTTCAAAAGACAAAACGCCGGCGACATGCAAGGCCGGAAATTCTCCAAGGCTAAAGCCCATCGCCGCCGTTGGAACGATTCCCTTTTCCTTTAACGCCGCGCAAATGGCGAGCGAGGCCGCCGTAATCGCAAGCTGGCTGTTGTCGCTGCGGGAAAGCGTCTCCGCGTCAGACTCCCACAAAAGCTTAGGAACGTCCGTTCCCGCAATCTGCGAAATGTCGTCCAAAACTTTTTTCGCGGCGGGAAAAGCCTCCGCGACATCCTTAATCATTCCAGGAGTTTGAGCTCCCTGACCCGGGAACAAAAACGCATGCTTAGCGGCCATATCAGTCCTCTTTTAGTTGAATTTGATAAAATGACAAATTTTGTGAATATGTCATTTATGGGTATTTTATCATATTTTTGGGGAATGTGTCAATTAAAAAAGGCCGCCTTCCACCCTTCCGCCGCGCTTGAAACTTTCCTTATAAAACGCTATAATTCTTCCCAAATTTCGCTTTTAAGGAGTTTAATATGAGCTTGACTCTTGATGACATCAAACACCCAAAAATCAAAGCTTGGGTCGAGGAATGTATCAAAATGTGTGAACCGGACAACGTGGTTGTTGTCGACGGCTCTGACGAAGAATATGACCGCCTTATGCAGCTTTGCGTTGACAAAGGTCTTGCCACACCGCTCAAGAAGAAGGAGCATTCTTTCCTTTTCCGCTCGCTTCCTTCAGACGTAGCGCGCGTAGAAAGCCGCACTTTCATTTCTTCTGTTAAGGAAGAAGACGCGGGCCCGACAAACCACTGGATCGACCCCAAAGAGCTCAAGGCCACAATGAAGGGACTTTACACTGGCTGTATGCACGGACGCACAATGTACGTTCAGTGCTTCTGCATGGGACCCCTCGGCTCTCCGATTTCAAAGAACGGCGTAGAGGTAACAGACTCTGAGTACGTTGTCTTGAACATGGACATCATGACTCGCGCCGGAAAGAAAGTTTTGGACATCTTCAACAAGGACCCCAACGCGGAGTTCGTTCCCTGCTTGCACTCAGTGGGAAAGCCGCTCAACAACGGCGAAAGCGACAACGGCATTTGGCCTTGCGCTGACGTAGAGCACAAGTACATTTCACAGTTCCCGGACGAGGGCCTCATCTGGTCTTACGGTTCAGGATACGGCGGAAACGCCCTTCTTGGAAAGAAGTGCTTCGCCCTCCGCATCGCCACTGTTCTTGCCCGCAAGGAAGGCTGGCTCGCCGAGCACATGCTCATCCTTAAGCTCACAAATCCTGAAGGAAAAGTCAAGTACGTCACAGGCGCCTTCCCGTCTGCTTGCGGAAAGACAAACTTGGCCATGCTTATTCCGACAATCCCCGGCTGGAAGGTCGAGACTGTCGGCGACGACATCGCTTGGATGAAGTTTGGCGACGACGGACGCTTGTACGCGATCAACCCCGAAGCCGGCTTCTTTGGCGTGGCTCCCGGAACTTCCGCCGAATCAAACAAGAACGCTCTTGTTTCAGCTGAAAAGAACACAATCTTCACAAACTGCGCCCTTACAGAAGACGGCGACGTTTGGTGGGAAGGAATCGGATATCCCGCAAAGGGCAAGTTGGTTGACTGGAAGGGACAGACACGCGACGCCCTCCCCAAGGACAAGTCTCCCAAGGGAGAAGAGTTCGCCCACCCCAACGCCCGCTTCACGGCTCCCGCCAAGCAGTGCCCCTGCATCGCAAGCGACTGGGAAGACCCCAAAGGCGTTCCGATCAGCGCCATCTTGTTCGGCGGACGCCGCCCGTCAACAGTTCCGCTCGTTCACCAGAGCCGCAGCTGGAACCACGGCGTGTTCCTTGGCTCTATCGTAGGCTCGGAAATCACAGCCGCTTCTACAATCAACGCCGCCGAAGTTGGAAAGATTCGCCGCGACCCCTTCGCCATTCTTCCTTTCTGCGGATACAACATGGGCGACTACTTCCAGCATTGGATCGACGTTGGCAAGGCTGCCAAAGACCAGGACAAGCTCCCCAAGATTTTCTACGTCAACTGGTTCCGCAAGGACGAGAACAACAAGGATCTTCCGGGCGGATTCATGTGGCCCGGCTACGGCGACAACAGCCGCGTTTTGGCTTGGATCTTCGACCGCTGCGACGGAAAGGACAACGCCGTTGACACGCCGATTGGACTTATGCCCAAAGAAGGCGCCATCAACACAGAAGGCTTGGCCGACTACTACAAAAAGACATTGCCTGAGATTCTTAAGGTTGATGTCGAAGGTTGGAAGAAGGAAGTCAAGGACGTTCGCGAGAACCACTATCCCAAGTTTGGAAAGCACCTCCCCAAGGAATTGTCGGAGATTCTTGACGACCTTGAGAGTCGCTTGAACAAAGCATAGGAACGGTCAAGGCACGCTACGCTTAAAGCCTTGACTCGTTCCTTTTGCGGATTGATTCTTTAATTATCAATCCGCAATAACTTACCACAAAAAAAGCCCGCGGTTGCAAGACCGCGGGCCGTTTTTTTGTCTTGAAAAAAATTTGCGCTTGCGGGGCGCGCTCAGTCTATGTGAGGAACGCAGGCCTCAACTTCTTTTTTGGGAATAGACAAAAAGATGTCGACGATTTGCGTGTCAAACTGGCTTCCCGCGCAATCGCGCAAAATGGCCACGGCCTCTTCGTGGCTCTTGGCGTCCTTGTAGGCGCGGTTCATCGTGATGGCGGAATAGCTGTCGGCCACGCAAATGATTCGCGACTCAAGGGGAATTTCTTTTCCCTTAAGGCCGTAGTAACCGCCGCCGTCGATGCGCTCATGGTGGTACTTTATCCAAGGAATTATCGTCTCAAATGACTTTACCGGCGAAAGCATTTTTACTCCGGCGAGCGGGTGCCCCTTTATGACCTTCCATTCGTCGTCGTCCAAGCGCGAGGGCTTGTTCAAAATCGCTTCGGGAACGGCAAGCTTTCCAACGTCGTGCATGAGCGCGGCGTATTCTATGCTCACAGGGTTGATCTTGTTCTTTAACGAAAACGGCAAGCGCTTGTAAATAAGCATCGTAAGATTGCGCGTGTAAATGCTGTGGCCGCTAAGATTGGGGTCGCGCGCCTCTATCACGCCCACAAGCATTTCAGAAATTTCAAGCGTTCGGTTTTTGACCACGTCCGTAAGATTGAACATAATCTTAAGCACAATCCAAACGAATATGCTTCCGCCGAACAAAATTCCGCCCATCATAAAATCGGGCTTTCCAAAAACCGCGGTAAAAATATAGCCCAGCAAAAAGAAAATCAAAAGGACAAGGCCAAGCGCGCGCAAGGCGGTGGATTTCTTGTCGCCGGAAGAAATGACGTCGTTCATTCCGCCCAAGAAAATCGCGTAGCGGATTATGTTGGCTTGCATCAAAAGCGCGCCCGCGATGATAAAGGCTATGATTATTGTTTGAGAGCTAAGATTCATTTTTGCGCCTTGTTCTTATTGGTCAAACGGCGGGCCACAACGAACAAGGCCGCCGCCGCCGCCAGCAGCGCGACGCCGAGGACAGGCCTGAACCTTACCCACGCTATGGCGATGATTATCAAAGAATGAACGGAGCCGACCAAGAACGACACTATCGTCAGCATTCCGCCAACCAAAGTTCCTAATATCGGCACGAACGAAGCGATTGTCGATATGGGGCCAAGAATCAAAAAGTATCCGGCAAAGACGACCGCAAGGCCCAAGCCTCTGAGCAGCCATTTTGTAAATTTGTTTTCCTTTTTAACCTTTTCGACAATTTGCCGTCCGGACAAAATTCCGTTTTCCACGCGGTTTATTGTTTTGTCGCTCTTTGAAACATAGTCCTCAAAGCTGTCGCCCTTTTGCTTGGCCAAAACGCTGGCTTCTTCCCAATCGTTGTAGCTCCAAGAAACTCTCACGTCGCCAATTTTTGGATTGGCGTCGTCTTCTGTGGAAGTCATATAGGCGCCGAATATTTTGAGGTTGCGCGCCGGCTTTTCATCGGCCAAAGCCAATTCCTCGCAAGCTGGCATTCTTTTAATCTGGCCTTTGCTCAAACTGAACGCTCCGATTTTTACGGAAGAGGCCGTAAAATCTTCGCTCTTGTAAGGCATGGATGACGGATTGTCGTGGCCGCCCTCTTTAAATTCTGACGAATCAATCAAGCTTTCCGACCAAACTTTTTTATAAGAATATGTTTTTTTGTCGTCTGAATCGGTTTGAATGTCTTCGTCCCATTGGTACATTTCAACTTCTCTTTCCAAATGGGCTGTGGCGACTTTTATTCCAAACAAGGAGTCGACGACATCTCCGCCCAAAATGATTTTTCCGTTTGTGGCGACCAATTTGCCTTCGTTCTCACTGTCAACTTTTTCGCTAGGAACGTCAATCAAGACTTTTGAAACTTCGTTCGTCGTCTTGATGTTCCGAACGTTGTTTCCTTCGTTCCACCAAAGCAAGACCGAACCGGCGATAAGAAGGACAAAGCCAACGATAACTCCCGCAAAAGAGTTTCCTATTTTTTTCATAAAGCTGCCTCTCTTAAAATTATTCTACCTTATTTTCTATGCATTTATCAAGAAAGCTCTATAGCCTTTGAACGATTCGTAAATGTCGACCTTGCTTGTTATTTCCCAAGGCGCGTGCATGTTCAAAACGCCGACGCCTGAGTCAATTACGTTCATGCCGTAGTTGGCCATGATGTAGGCGATCGTTCCGCCGCCGCCTTGGTCAACTTTTCCCAATTCGCAAAGCTGGAACGAAGCGTCCGCGTCGTCAAAAATTTTCCTAACCTTTGCCACAAATTCCGCGTTGGAATCGTTTGAGCCGCTTTTTCCGCGAGAGCCTGTGAACTTGTTGAGCGCGATTCCCTTGCAAAAAAAGCATGCGTTCTTTTTATCCATCACGTCGGGATAGTTGGGGTCAAAGGCGGCGCTCACGTCGCTGGAAAGCATGTTGGAATTGGCAAGGGCGCGGCGCAATGAAAGCTCGCTGTAGCCCCCGCAAAGGTCGTAGACTTCGGCGACGGCGTTTTCAAAAAAGCGCGAATGCATTCCTGTGGCGCCGACAGAGCCGATTTCTTCTTTGTCAACCAAAAGGCAAACGGCGGTTCTATCGGTCTTGGGCAAGCCTTGGATCGCGCGCCACGACGGATAGGCGCAAACCTTGTCGTCCTGGCCATAAGCCATAATCATAGAGTTGTCAAGACCGTAATTTTTGGCCGCGCCGGCGGGAACGGCTTCCAGCTCGGCGCTGAGAAAGTCGGATTCGTCGATGCCGTATTTTTTCTTGAGTATTTTTAGAATGTTTTCTTTGACAGGATTTTTGGCGGCGCCGTCCTTGCCGTCTTTGGCCGTCTTGGAAGACGAGGCCTTTAGCGGAACGCTTCCAACCAAAATGTTGAGCGCCTCGCCTTCCACAACCTTGTTGCCCCGCTTTTCCAGCTGGTCGGCGCTAAGGTGAATCAGCAAGTCGCTCACGCCCAAAACGCCTTCCGCCTCGTCCTCGCCGATCACGACCTTGACGACAGTTCCGTCTTTCTTGGCCACAACTCCGTGGAGCGCCAAGGGCAGCGTGACCCACTGGTACTTTTTGATTCCGCCGTAGTAATGGGTGTCCAAGAGCGCGAGGCCGTTGTCTTCGTAAAGGGGATTTTGCTTTATGTCCAAGCGGGGCGAATCTATGTGCGCGCCCAAAATGTTCATTCCGGCTTCAAGCGGCTTTTTTCCGATTTGGAAAAAGGCGACGATTTTTCCCATCGCGCTCGCGTAAACCTTGTCGCCCGCCTTGAGCTTTTTTTTGGCCTTCTTAGCCTCTTCTATGGAAATGTATCCGTCTTCGCGGGCGCGCGCGACAAAGAAATCAACGCACTCGCGCTCGATTTTGTTCTGCGAAATAAATTTGCGGTAGTCCTCCGCAAAGTCCATAACCTGCTTTGTGTTGTCGTATTTTAGCCAAGCGTTTTTGTTTTCCATAGGAACAGTGTAGCGCAAAGGGCAGAACATAGGCAAGTCCGAACCGTTTAAGGGAAGAAAGACAGAAAAAATGGAGCGGGACGCAGAAAAAAAAACTTGGTGGGGCCCCGTCAGCGATGCGGCTTGGCCGCAGGCGTAAAGCCGCTAGCGGAAGACGGGGGGAACCAATGTTTTTTTTTCGTCGCTGGGGCCCACGACATTTTTTCTGTGTTTTTCCCACAAGTTTTCCACAAAAAAAGTTGAAAAAAATTTGTTAAAATTTATAAAAATTTTATTTCTTTGAAAGACCGTAATTTAGCCAAATTCTGTTATTTGGCCCGTTGACAGTTTTAATTCATTATATTATAAAGAATTACAAAGCAGGTAAAATTATTTTCGCTAATTTTATTTTTAATTCACAAACGAATAGGTATTGACACATTTTTTCCCCACAAAGTTTCCACAATTTTCCACAAAACTTTCCACAGGTACGGTGGAAAAGTCGCCGCGCGCCAGCAACGCTTCCCCTCAAACCAGCGGCTTTTTGAACACAAAAGTCGTGTAGTCGCGGCCCGGCTCGGAAAAGGGCCCGTAAACCTCTTGCGACACAAGCTCGTAGCCGTGGTTAACGTACCACTTCCAGTTGCAGTCGCTGTCGGTCCACAAGTATAAATTTTTATAGCCCTTGGCCGCAAGGCGGGGAAGAACTTTTTCCAGCAAGGCGGCGCCCTTTCCGCGCTTTCGGCTGACGTAGAGCGAAAGCTTTATGTCGTCGCCGTTCATAAAGGAAAGCGCCTTTTTGTCCATGTATTCCAAGTAGGCCTGGACCATTTCAAGCGAAACTTTTTGCGAGGCGGTCACGTTTTTGGCTTGCTCTGAAAGCCATTCGCGGGCCGTGTTTGCGTCGTCCTTTAGGGTAAAGAAGGCGGCCGAAAGCAGCTCGTTTTCCGGGGAACGTTTTTTGTCCGCCAGCTGGAATGAAAATCTCGGCTGGTAAATGTTGTTGCGAACGATGAACTCGACGTCAAGCCTTATAAAGTCCTTGTCGTCGGAAGGCGGCGCCCAAAGGGGAAGAACCACTTGGACCACTTGCGGAAGGTTTTTCATGTCAAAGCGCGAAAACGTCACCCATTCGTCGGCAACATTAAGCTCGTAGGTAAATTCCTCGCGCTCCTCTTCTGGCGCCAGCTTGTTGCGGCGGCCGCCCGTTTTGCCAACCCGCTTCATTCCAAGATTTTCCATCGTAGTCCACGAGGCGATGTTTTCAGTGTCGCAATGGGCAATAAACCGAGTCACGCCAAAAGTTTTGTTTGTCCACTGGATTAGGGTGGCCGCCGCTTCCTGCGCCACTCCGCTTCCTTGCGCCGATTTTTTTAGGCACCAGCCAAGCTCGGCGGAAACGGTGGAGGAACTGGGAACGGTAGAGGCGGGCAAATCGTTAGACTCGCCAGAATTGCTGAAGCCACTAAGAGCGTTAGAGGCCGCGTCCAGCAAAGTGACGCTGACACCGCCGATGTGCTCTTCGCCGCGCAAGATGGCGCACTGAAAGTCTCGGGGGCTTGCGCTTTTCCATTCCGCCTCCGAGTTGGCCAAAAAAGTTTTTGTCTCCTCAATAGAGTCGTTGGGCAAGAACATCATGTAGCGCATGTTCTGCCGGTCGGAGGCGTATTCATGGGTGGAGTCCAAATATTTCATCGACTGGGGAACGAGACAAAGCCTCTCGGTCTCAAGGCGAAAGTTTGAAAAATCGCGACGCCCGCCGTCGCGCGAGTTTTGGCTCATTTCATTCCCCCTGCGGAACCGCGGCGTTCAAGCTTTTGTTGCGGTAATTAAGGTTTGTTCGCAGCGTGTAGCCTTGCCTTTCCCAAAAGGCGTTGGCGGCCGCGTTGTCCTTAAAGACAAGGCCAAAAATTTTATTTATGCCCTCCGCGCGCAAGGCTTCCTCGGCTTTGGCGACAAGCTGGGCGGCTATTCCCCCGCGGCGAAAGTCCGGGTGAACGCACATATGGTGGATTATCGCGCGCCTTCCGTCGTGGCCTGTAAGAATAACTCCGACTATTTGAGCCGCGTCGCCCGACCCGTCCTTTAACGTGGCGACAAAGCAAGTGTTGGGGTTGCGCTTCATGTAGCGCTCGATTCCCTCGCGGCTGTCGTCAACGGGATTCATCGCGCGGCGGCTTTGTTCCTCGCTGTTCCACAATTCCAGTACTCCGTCATAATCCGCGATTGTCGCAAGGCGGATTTCTATCTTTTTGTCCATGAGGGAATTGTAGCGCAAATTAAAAAAAGTGTCTTGCCCCAAAGCGCTTGACAAAATTTCCGACATGCCTTATACTGTGAACATATGAGCATTTGTTCATATGTTCAATACTAAAATACACGACGGAGGCGGATATGGCGAAAAAATCGGCGGGAACGCCGGACGAAAACACCCTGATTGACTTGGCCGAACTTTTTAAAATTTTCGGCGACTCGACGCGGATAAAAATACTTTTCACCCTTTTGCAAGGCGAGCGGCCCGTAAACGAAATCGCGGCGGCCCTCAACATGAGCCAGTCGGCGATAAGCCACCAGCTGCGCATACTTAAAACCAGCCGCCTTATCAAGGCCGAGCGCGACGGAAAGCTTAGCATCTATTCGCTCGCCGACTCGCACGTAAAATCAATTCTAAGTCAAGGCTTGGAGCACGTAGGAGAATAATATGAGTTGTCACTGCCACGAACACGAACACAACCACGAGCATCATCACCACGAAGAACATGAACACGGCGGCCACTGCTGCTGCCACGAGCATGAGGAAGAAGGCGGCCTCAAAAAAATAATTGTCGCCGCCGCCCTCTTTGCCATCGCGCTTTTGTTGGAACACATTCCTGGAGCCGAGCGAGCCTTCACCTCCCGCCTTTCCGACATGGCGCAAGCCCCGGCGATTTTCAACGCGGCCAAGCTTTTGCTCTTTGCCGCCGCCTACTTGATTTGCGGAAAGGACGTCTTGATTTCTTCGATAAAAAACATTTTGCGCGGAGAAATTTTTGACGAGCAATTTTTGATGGCCGCCGCGTCCATCGCCGCCATTGCGATCGGCGAATGTCCCGAAGCGGTTGGCGTTATGCTCTTTTATCAAATCGGCGAATGGTTCGAGGACTACGCGGTGGACAAATCGCGCGACTCAATTCAAAGCCTCGTCGGTTTGCGGCCGGACAAGGCCTTTGTTTTTCGCGACGGAGCCTTTGTCCAAGTCGCGCCGGAAGAAGTCCAAGTGGGAGATACAATCCAAGTAAAGCCCGGCGAGCGCGTTCCTCTTGACGGCATTGTGCTGGAAGGAAGCTCATTTGTCGACACAAGCGCCTTGACCGGCGAAAGCGTTCCGCGAGAAATTTTTGAAGGCGCCCAAGTGATGGCGGGCTTTGTGAACCAAAGCGGCTTGGTCACGGTAAAGGTGACAAAGGCCGCCGCGGACTCTAGCGTTTCCCGCATTTTGGAATTGGTTGAGAACGCCGCTGACAAAAAGGCCAAGGCTCAAAAATTCATCACAAGGTTTGCAAAAGTCTACACCCCGCTGGTGTGCGTTGCGGCGGCCTTGGTTGCGGTCGTTCCGCCAGTTTTTGCCGGAGCCCAATGGTCAACGTGGATCTACCGCGCGATAATGTTCTTGGTCGTGTCATGCCCCTGCGCGCTTGTGATTTCCGTACCACTGTCCTTCTACGGCGGAATAGGACTCGCTTCCAGCAAAGGAATTTTGATAAAGGGAAGCAACTACATCGAGCTTTTGTCCAAGGCAAAAATCGCGGCCTTTGACAAGACGGGAACTTTGACGCAAGGCGTTTTTGTGGTGAACGAAATTCATCCAAGCCCGGAGGCAAAAATCAGCCAAGAGGAATTGGTGGCCGTCGCGACCCACGCCGAAAAGTATTCCGAGCACCCAATCTCCAAGTCGCTCAAAATCGCGCACCACTGCCCCAAGTGCGAAAGCGTCGCGCTCAACAACGTCCAAGAAATCCGCGGCCAAGGAATCTCGGTGGAAATCGAAGGACAAAAAGTTTTGGCCGGCAACCTAAAATTGATGGAAGCATTTTCCGTCCAAAAAATCACTCCCTGTCCCAAAGACGACGCGGGCACTGTTGTCCATGTGGCCGTTGACGGAATATACCAAGGCCACATCGTAATTTCCGACAAAATAAAGGAGGCCAGCCGCGCCGCCCTCGCCTCGCTCAAAAAGGCGGGAATACAAAAAACGGTCATGCTCACAGGCGACTCCCAGCTTGCGGCGGACGCCACTGCAAAAGCGCTCGGCGTGGACCAAACGGCCGCGGAGCTTTTGCCCCAAGACAAAGTGGCGCGCGTCGAAGAACTCTTAAAAGAAGGAACGACAATATTCGCGGGCGATGGAATAAACGACGCTCCGGTATTGGCGCGCGCCGACGTTGGAATCGCGATGGGAGCTTTGGGAAGCGACGCGGCGATCGAAGCGTCCGACGTTGTGATAATGAACGACGACTTGCAAAAAATTTCTGACGCGATGAAAATTTCAAAGACGACGATGCGCGTCGTTTGGCAAAACATCGCGATGTCGCTTTTGGTAAAGTTCGGCATAATGGCGCTGGCCGTTCCCGGAATAGGAAATTTGTGGCTGGCGGTTTTTGGCGACGTCGGAGTTTTGTTCCTGGCGGTGCTAAACGCGCTTAGATTGAGCCTTGCAAAACGAGAGCGCTAAATATGGTCGCCGTTAAGCCTAAGAAAATCCATGATTTGCGGACGCAAGCGCAAGAAACATTCCACCAAGACAGGGTCAAAATGCTTTCCAGCCGCTTCCTTGATTATCTTGAAGGCTTCGTCGCAAGACATGGATTCCTTGTAGCAGCGGATTGAAACCAGCGCGTCAAAAACATCGGCGATGGCCATTATGCGCGCGCAAACTGGAATGTCAAAATTGGCAAGCTGTTGGGGGTAGCCGCTTCCGTTCCATTTTTCGTGGTGGCAAAGCGCGATGTCGACAGCCATTTGAATGTAGTCGGGCGCGCTGTTGTCGTCAAGCACTTCATGGACAATGCGCGCGCCTTCCACCGTGTGCCGCTGGATTTGCAAAAATTCGTCGAGCGTGAGCTTTCCGGGCTTTTTAAGAATCGCGTCGGGAACGACAATCTTTCCAATGTCGTGCATAGGCGCGGCCTTTACCAAAAGCTCTATGTAGTGGTCCGTCAGAATGTCCTTGTATTCAATAGTATTGCGCGCCTCTTCCGCCAAAATCCTGACATAAAAACTTGTGCGCTTGATGTGCTCGCCGGTGTCCACGTCGCGGTTTTCGACAAGGTTGGCCATGCCGATAATAGTGTTGTTCTGCATCGCGATGACTTTTTCGTTTTGACTTTGAATTTTGCGCGCCTGGTCTTTTATTTCGGAAATGTGCGTGTTCTCCACGAACAAAATGAAAAGCGTGAACAAAGTTATGAGCGTAAGAATTATAACCGCAAAAAGGGAAATGTTCACCAAGCTTATGACAAAAATCGAGCTCGGCTCCAAAACATAAACCGGCTTCATAGAAGGCATCACAATTTCAAGCCCCACAAAAATCGCGCAAGAAACTGTTCCCATAAAAAAAGAAGCGCCGGGCCTGTCAAAAAATGTGATGAATGGAATCATGCCCATCATCAAAATAAAAAAATGAAAGTCCGTTTGAGCGCCGATAAAATATTCCGCCAAAACTTGATGGACGACGACTTCGCAAAAGCAAATCGAATACATCAAAAATGTAGGCTTCCACGAAAGAATCAAGCCGTCGATTACGACAAAAAGCAAGACGCTTCCAATGTTAAAATAGAACATCGGAATGACGCCCAGCGAATAAAAAACCCACATGAAAGAAAAGTGGTATAAAAAGGCGAATGAAACGACAAAGGCTCCCAAAATTTTTGACCGCATGGTCGTGTCAAGAAGGGGCCTCATTTTGTTGCGCAAATTATCCAAATCCATTACACTTCATTATAACATAATTTTTAAAAAATGAAAGCAATTTTTTTCAAAAAATCAAAATTAAACATTCCGCTTTGCATATTCTTGGGAATTACTATATCTTTGACGATAAAAATTTTTGTCCTGGACTTTTATCGCGTCCAGGGCTTTTCGATGGAACCCGCCATTAAGGACGGCCAATGTGTTGCCGCGACAAAACTTTGCTACGGCTTGCAAAATCCTTTTAGGCCTGAGCTTTTGTTTAGTTGGAACAAGCCTAAAGACGGAGACATTGTTCTTTACATGTATAAAAATTACTGGGTCGTAAAACGCTGCGCGGCTGTCGGCGGAACTCCTGTGGCATGCGTCGAGGAAAACGAAAGATATTTTTTGCTCGCGGGAACAAATAAAATTCCGCTCACTTCGATTCAGTTCCACAAACTGCGGACTACAAAAAAAATTCCTGACGGCTACATTTTGGCGATAGGCGACAACACCGCGCTATCCCACGATTCCCGCGACTACGGATTTGTTCCGGTAAAAAATGTCGTGGCCCGCGCGATTTTTTTGCGGCAAAAAATTTGAATTTGCATTATCGCCAAAATTGTTGTATAATAGAGGAATATGGCGATTAAACTTTATTCACTCGGAGCGGCCCAAGAAGTTACCGGAAGCAAGCACATTCTGGAAGTCGACGGCCGTTCGTACATGATTGACTGCGGCGCCTTTCAAGGCCACAGAAGCGAATCCGACGAAAAAAACAGGGGCTTTGAGTTTGACCACGAAAAGTTGGAGGCGGTGGTCCTTACCCACGGCCACTTTGACCACTGCGGCTTGATTCCCCTTTTGGCAAAGAAGGGCTACAACAAAAACTTTTATTCAACAAGCGCCACTCGCGACTTGGCCAACCTTGTCGTGATGGACAGCGCCCGCATCCAGGCGCGCGACGCTGAATATTTGGCCGAGCAAGCCAAGCGCAAGGGCGAGCGCTTTACTTGGAAGCCCATCTACGACGAGCAGGACTGCATCAAGGCGATGAACCAGTTTGTCACCGTTTCGTACAACCGAAAAATTTTTATCGGGCCGGACGTGTCGCTGGAATTTTTTGACGCCGGCCACATTCTCGGCTCGTCGTTCGCCTACTTTACAATTTACGAAGGAAAGCCCGAAGAAACGCGCATCTTGTTCACGGGCGACTTGGGAAGAAAGAACAAGTCGATTGTGCGCGACCCGTCCACAAACTTTCCGCCGCCGGACTACATCGTTTGCGAAAGCACCTACGGAAACCGAAAGCACGACCAAAAGGACTACGCGCTCAAGGCGCTCACCAGAATCATTCGCGAGACGATTGACAAAAAAGGAAAAATCATAATGCCCTCGTTCGCGATTGAGCGCACGCAGGAAATCATCTACCAGCTGCACAAGCTTGTTGACCTAAAGAAAATTCCGCAAGTTCCAATTTACGTTGACAGCCCGATGGCCGTAAACGCCACAGTGATTTTCCAATCGCACCCGGAATGCTACGACGAGAAAGTTTCGCAAGCCTTCCTTGTCCACCACAAAAATCCCTTTGGCTTCAACGCGCTGCAAATGGTCACAAGCGTGGAAGAATCCAAGGCCCTGAACAAAAAGCCAGGCCCGATGATTATTCTCAGCGCCGACGGCATGTGCGAAGCCGGCCGCATTTTGCACCACCTTGCCAACAACATCGACAACGAGCGCAACACAATTTTGATTGTAGGCTACATGGCGGAGAACACTTTGGGCCGCCGCATTTTTGACGGCGAAAAGGAAGTCAAAATAATGGGCGACATATATCAAGTCCGCGCCAAGGTTGAAAAGATAAACGCCTTCAGCGCGCACGCCGACTACGAGGAGGCCACCGAATGGCTTAAAGCGGTGGACACAAGCCGCCTCAAAAAGCTTTTCCTTGTTCACGGAGAAAAAGACGCCCAAGAATTTATGACAAACTATTTGGCGGAGAACGGATTCAAAAACGTTCAATCGTCAAAATATGGAGAGACATACGATTTGTAAACGCCTATGAAAAACGATGTTAAAAAGTTTGAAGAATATTATTCCGCAAATTTCAAGCGCACAAGTTCCTTTGTGTCTGGCTTGACGATAATGATTTTCGACGCGGCAGTTTTGCAATTGTGCATCGGAATCGGATTTTTCTTGGTCAACTTTGTAAACCACAGTTTCATCAACTTTAGGTCGTTCGTCGACTACTACATTTACATTCCGGCGATTTTGGCCGTCTTTTACGCGGCGGACTTGTATCCTGGAATCATGAACTCGCCGGCGGATGACGTAAAGCGCCTTTCCATCTGCACCTTCTTTGGATTTTGCGGAATCGCGCTCAGCATTTTTGTTGAGGACGCGGAAGACAAGGTGGCCATCGCCGCCGCGTTGGTGATAGCCGTTCCCTTTGCCACGATACTGCTTCCCGGAGTGAGGGAAGGAGTCCGCCGCTTTTTTGGCTTGTTTAAATTTTGGGGCCTGCCCGCCGTCGTTTACTGCTCTGGCAAATCCGGCGACGTGCTCATCCAACGATTTTTAAAGAACGCGCACTTGGGATACCGTCCGGCCTTGATTGTAAACGATTCGGCAAAAGCGGCGGGCGATTTTATGGGCGTGCCCGTCCTTCCGCCGTCGGACGAATTGTTTGAAGCGATTAAAAAGCGCAAGATAAAAGTCGCCGCGCTTTGCGGCTACAAAAGCGATTTGCTTGAAATAAAAAAATTCTACCGCTACACAATCGTCGTTTCGGAACAGTTGAACAGCACAATGAGCGGCGCGCCCCACTTGCGCGACATCGCGGGAATCGTGGCCTTTTCTTCCACAAACTATTTGACAAAAATCCAGGCTCACGTGGCCAAGCGCGCCTTTGACCTTGCGATAATAATTTGCTCGCTGCCATTGACGCTTCCAGTTTGCTTGTTGACGGCGCTCTTTGTAAAGCTCACGTCGCCCGGCCCAATTCTTTACGGCCACAAGCGCGTCGGCCAAAACGGCAAGGAATTCAAGTGCTGGAAATTCCGCTCGATGTACATTGACGCGGACAAGCAGCTTGCAAAAATTTTGGCGGAAAATCCCGCGATGAAAAAGCAGTGGGAAAAGGACCGCAAACTGGAAAACGACCCCCGCGTCACGCCCTTTGGAAAATTCATCCGAAAGACAAGCTTGGATGAATTGCCGCAATTGATAAACATTTTTGTCGGCCAAATGAGTTTCGTCGGCCCCCGCCCCGTAATGCAAGACGAGCTTGAGCGCTACGGAAAAAAAGCGGACTACATACTTTCGGTTTTGCCCGGCCTTTCGGGAATGTGGCAAACATCAGGCCGCAGCGACACGGCCTACGAAGACCGCGTTGTCTTGGACGCGTATTACATCCAAAACTGGTCGGTTTGGCTTGACATTTGGATTCTAATCAAAACCGTCTGGGTCGTACTGGCAGGAAAAGGAGCATACTAAGCCGCTCGTGTTGTTGCTTGTAAAACAAGAATCGTTGTTTCGAGCGGTTTAACCGCGTCCTAAGGCGCTGCCCGGACGCTGCCTGTCATTTATCGCAAACCCTTCACCATCAATTCTATTCTTTCCAAAGCAACCTTGATTTTGTCTACCGCAGTGGCATAGCAAACGCGGATGTGGCCCTCGCCGCCTTCGCCAAAAACGCTCCCCGGAACGACGGCAACATTGTGCTCCTTAAAAAGCCGCGTGGCAAATTCTTCGCTGGAAAGCCCTGTCGCGGAAATGTCCGGGAACATGTAAAAGGCTCCCTTTGGTTCCGGCACCGGAAGGCCCATTTCGTTAAAGGCCTTTTCCATCAAGTTGCGGCGCTGCTGGTAGCTTACGCGCATTCTTTCAACTTCCTTCCAACCGTTGCGAAGTCCTTCGGCCGCCGCGTACTGGCTAAAAATCGGCGCGCAAATTGTGTTGTAGCCGTGCACTTTTACGATTTGCGACAAGAGCTCGTTAGGCGCGGCGATGTAGCCGATGCGCCAGCCGGTCATCGCGAACGATTTTGAAAAACCGTTAAGGATGATCGTGTAGTCTTTCATTCCGGGGAAGGAGCCGATAGAAACATGCTCGCTTCCGTCGTAAACCAACTCGCAATAGATTTCGTCGCTGATTACCCAAAACTGATGCTTCTTCGCTAGCTCGGCGATTTTTTCCAACTCCTCTTTGGGAATCATCGTTCCCGTGGGATTGTTGGGAGAGCAAATCATCAAGGCCTTTGTCTTTGGCGTGATTAACTTTTCCACCGCTTCCGCCGTCGGATAAAAATTGGACTTTCCTGTGTCCAGCGGAACGGCCTTGGCCTGGCAGAGCTCCGCGAGCGGAACGTAGTTTACGTAGCAGGGCTGGCTTACGATGATTTCGTCGCCAGGATTAAGAATCGCGCGCAAAACCGCGTCAACGCCTTCGCTGGCTCCAACAGTGATGAGTATTTCGTTTTTGGGCTCGTAAGACATGTTGTAGCGCGCAAGGTATTTTGCAATCTCTTCGCGCAATTCAATCAAGCCCCAGTTTGAGGTGTAGCTTGTGTGGCCCTTTTCCAAATGGTAAAAGGCTTCCTCGCGAATCACCCAAGGCGTTGGAAAGTCCGGCTCGCCGACGCTCAAAGATATCACGTCGTCATGGCCGATAAGCATTTCAAAAAATTTTCTGATTCCGCTTGGTGGAATCTGCATCATCGAGGCGCTAAGCCTGTCGGATCTTGTGTTCATTATGCCATCGCTCCTTCGCGGCGGTCCTTTTCGTCTTCAACGTAAATAACGTCGTTCTCTTTGTAGGTCTTTAGCACAAAGCAAGTTTTGGTGGAACGAACGCCTTCCAACGTCGCAAGCTTTTCGCTTACGAACAAGCCCACTTCCTTAAGCGAGTCTCCTTCGATGACTACCATAAAATCGTAGCCGCCGCTCATAAGGTAAACCGACTTTACTTGCGGATAGCGGTAGATGCGGTCGGCGATTTTGTCAAAGCCGTGCTCGCGCTCGGGCGAAACCTGGATCTGTATTTGCACGCGAACCTTGTCGTCGGTTCCGTTCAATTTTTCCTTGTTGATGACGGCGCCATACTTTAAGATGATGCCCTCGTCTTCCATTTGCTTTATGATGCTTTTGACTTCATCGGGGCTCTTTTTTGTCATCGCGGCGATGTCCTCAACGCTCAGGCGCGCGTTTTGTTCAAGCAAGTTCAATATTTCTTCATCGTATTTCATAAATTCCAAGTATAGCGCATTTTATGCATCATTGCTAGTAGTAAAAAAAACGCGGACTCAAAAGGCGGGTCCCAGCGACGAAAAAAATCCTTGGAGCCTCCCGTCGCCGCGTCACGGCTTGAGGCCTGCGGCCAAGCCGTTTGCTGACGGGTCCTTCCAAGTCTTTTTTTCTGCGTCTCATTCCTTCGGAATGAGGCCTCTTAAAGTATTGCACTCAGGCTTTCAGCCTTCGGCACGGCTCCCGCCTTATTTTGTCCGCTTTTACTTTTTCTGCAAATGCGCTATTGCAAAGCCCGCGGCGGCGGGCGTTTGGATAAACTTCCTATAGCAAAAACGCATGAAATGCGTTATACTATTGGATATGAAAAGACCGGCGCGTTCTATTATTTTGTGCGGAATCAAGCACTGCGGAAAATCAACTCAAGGCAAAAAAATCGCCGACGCGCTGGGTCTTGACTTTTACGACACCGACGACTTGATTTTTGAGCAAAGCGGAATGGACGCGCGCGCCATTTACAAGTCGCAAGGAAAGGACGCTTTTATGGCGGCGGAACTAAAGGCCTGCGAGTTTTTGCGCGACAGTTTGCAGGGGAAAGAGTCGCAAGCCCAAAATGCTGCGGCCGCAAAACGCGCCGTAATCGCGACAGGCGGCGGCATCTGCCAAAACGAGCCAGCGATCGCCATTCTAAAAAAACTTGGCACAATCGTTTACTTGGAAGTCCCGGAAATCACCGCCGCCGGCCGCATCGTACGCGAGGCGCGCTTCCTTACCGACGGCAGAATAGAAAACCTTCCGGCCTATATCGCGGCCAAAAATCCGCGCGACGAAAAAGAAGCCCGCGCAATTTTCCACGACTTCTACATGGAACGGACAAAAAATTACAAGAGCCTTGCCGACGTTTCCGTCCAAATGCAAGGCTCCCGCGATGAGAACGCAGAGAAGATTTTAGCCGCGCTAGGACTGGAGCATTAAAGCATTGCAACTTTAAGTTGTTTGCCAAATACTGAAGCGACTTTTCGGAGAGTGGACAACCTTACATCTTCCGAATGATTTTCCATTCTTGAGATGACGCTTTTTTTTGTGTCAAGTTTTTCCGCCAGTTGCTCTTGTGTCATTCCGTTTTTAAGGCGCATTTCTTTTATCATCATTCCGATTTTGAATTCTTCATAGCCTGATTCAAAATCTTTTGCAAAGTCTGAATCCTTTTTTTTGCGCTGAGAAATATAGTCGTCCAACTCCATAGTTTTGTTTTTCATTTTTTGTCACCTCGCTTTAAAAAGTCATTCATACGTTCTTTGCATATTTCAATTTCTGATTTTGGCGTTTTTTGAGTTTTCTTTTGAAATCCGTTTGTAAGAATTACAATGCTCCCATTATGGAAAAATCCCAACAATCTATAAATATTTCCGTTAATTTCAATTCTAACTTCGTAGAAATTCGTGTCTGTAATTTTCTTAAAGTACGTTTTGGGAACCTTCTCTATTTCTTGAACCGCTTTAAGAACCCACGCTATTTTCTGAGCGACTTTTGCCGGTTGTGAATCTATAAACTCCGCAACAGGGCATTTTCCGTCCAAAGTTGTATAGAATGTAACCTTTCTGTACATGAATTAATGTTAGCACATTTGCTAACATATGTCAATTGAAGAATTTTCATTCTCAAATAAAACTTTGTATTCAACCCCAAGAGTGGAGGCCAGTTTTTCAACAATATCAAAAAAAGGAGTTCTATTGGCTTTTATACAAATATGTATGTTTGCTGGCCCTTTATTGCCGCAGCGGTCGGCCATGTTGTTTGTTATCTTTTCTTTGGAAATTTTATAAAGTAATGATCTTTAATGAATTGTTAAAATATTCCATATGAATTGTAATTCAATTTCAAAACTATGGCTGCTCAAGCATTTGGGCAGCCTATTTATTAACGCCCGCAACCGCAGCCATCGCCCCCGCAGCCGCCGTCGCCGCAAGAACAGTCGCCATCGCAGTCATCGCCGCAACCGCCGCCGCAGCTTCCGCACGAACAGCCTCCGCCGCAACCGCAGCCGCCAGTGTAAACCGAACCGGCCTCAACCTGTTCAAGGCTCGCGTTGGCGACGTCCTTGACCTCAACGTCAAAGCAAAGAGTCTTTCCGGCCAGCTCGTGGTTGGCGTCAACGGTGATTTCCTTGTCGTCAACTTTGGTAACATGAACGATGACAGGGCCGGCGTTGGACGAGGCTTGGAAAGCCATGCCGACTTTTATTTCCAAGTCGGGGTCAAACTGGTCTCGCGGAACTTGCGTCACAAGCTTGGGATCGTATTCGCCGTAAGCTTCGGCCGGCTCTATGACCGCGCTAAACTTGTCGCCTGGCTCCCTTCCTTCCAACTGCTTTTCCAATCCCGCGATTAAATTTCCGCGTCCGTGCAAATATTCAAAAGCGCCGGCCTCGTGCGACGAGTCCAAAACTTTTCCGTCCGTGTCCTTCAACACGTATTCAATCGCGACGATTTTATTCTTTTCTATCTTCATAATTAAAATCCAAATTCAGGGGCGGGAGTGTCGTTCACAACTTCGGTCACTTCGGGGCATGCGTCCTTTAGAAACTGCTCAACGCCCATCTTTAGCGTCATCGTGGCCATCGGGCAAGAGCCGCACGCGCCCGTCAACTTTAAGTGCACGCGCTTTTGCTCGTCGATAGACAAAAACTCCATGTCGCCGCCGTCGGCCTGCAACTGCGGTCTAAACGCGTCCAACGCTTCCTTAACTTTCGCTTCAAGTTCTTCCATAATATAACTCCTATAAAATTATCGCGCTCAAAACAAAGAGGATATTATCAAAAATTCCCATTTTGCGCTAGTAGGCCTTTTGCGGCAAAAGCGCGCAAATGCAAGAGTCTAACGACCCTTACAGCATTGTCGCCATATAAACAGGCAAGTATATTATTCCGCCCTCTTCCTTTTTAACGCCACGTTCGGCTCGTCCGCGTTGTAGCAGACATTCACGATTCTTGAATCCTTTAGCCACATAAAAGCGTCGTCATAATCGCGCATTTTGGCGTCTTTTTTAAGAGAAGAAAGCTTGAATTTTTTTTCATGCTTAGAAAGCTGCGCCGGAATTTCGTCAAAGATTGATTCGGCTTTCAATTCGGAGCCTTTCGGTACATATTTTACACCTTTTTGACTTTTATTGGCGGAAGTCACTCCATCTCCTGCAAGGCCTTGTCGACAGTTTCCTTGACCTGCAAGACCACTCTTTTTGTGATTATTTCGTAAATGCCTTTTGTGTTTTCACTTTCTTGGGCGGACGGAATGAACAGTTCGTGAACGTCAACGCCAAGCGCGTTTGAAAGCTTGACAAGAGTTCCCTTTGTAAGCCAGCGGCGGCGGCCCTCTATGTCGTTCATCATTTGCCGAGAAATGTCGGCCTTGTCCGCCAGCCTTTCCTGCGACAAGCCCAATTTTTTGCGCAAAGTCCTGATATTCTGAATCACCCGCGTTTGCAATTCTTCTTCTGTCATAAGTATAACTATACGCAAGGATTTTCCAAAAATTTACTAGCGGATTAACAGTGAAAAAACATAATATGTAAACAAATCGCAAGGAAAATAGTCAAACTTTTTGGCATTTTTGCTGCAACCGGAAGTCAGTCGCATTTACGGTCAAGTTCTGATTGTTATATTGCAAAATATAATTATTTGCAAGCATTTTAAATGAATTTCCTTGCGTTTTCGCGATAATTGGTGTAAAATGTAAACAAATTGCAAGTATTTTGCAGAAAAGTTATGCGTTATGCAAAAAGTTAATGGAAAAAGGAGTGATTTAGTATGAAAAGTTTTTTTGCAATAATTGCGATAATTTTTTTCATAAGTTTTCTTATTAATTTGATAAATGTAATCAGTAAAGCTATAATAGACAAAATACGGCAGAAAAAAGCAGAACGACAATGGAAAGCAAACAAACAAAAGAATAACGACTTGTTGGCTGCTGTAAACAAGGGCGATGTTCAAACAGCGCGACAATTGATTGAAAACGGCGCAGATATCCATCTTGCTTCTGATAATAAATCACTTATACAAATTGCCGTTGAAAATCGTTGCAAAGAAATGATTTCTCTTTTGATAAAAAAAGGGGCAAAGATAAGCGAGAACAAATCCATATTAAAAATCGCCGTTGAAAATCAAGATAAAGAGATAGTTTCGCTTTTGCTAGAAACTGGCGCAAAATTCGATTTTGATTATCCATTGATTACAGCCGTAAAAAATAATGACAAAGAAATAGTTTCACTTTTGATAGATAAGGGCGCGGATGTAAATTCAGTTTACGAAGAAAAGAGTTCGCTTGATTATGCTGATGACAGAGATGTAATTAAAGTCTTAAAGAGTCATGGCGCAAAAACAAAAGCCCAATTAGATAAGGAAGAGAAAGAAGCGGAAGAAAAAGCTGCTGAAGATGCAAAAAAGAAAAAAGAAGAACTAGAAAAGAAAATTGCTTCACATAAAGTGAGGAATATATACAATTCCAATTATGACCTTTTAGGCTATTTTGAAGATGAGCCTTCAAGTAGTAATGTAGGCGGAGGACATGGCAAAATTTATGATAAAGACGTCTAGAGCCACGAGTTTCCAGAGGCTGGGGCGAAGGACTTTCGCAAAGAATTTGGGATGAAGTAATGAGACATTAAGGACGCAGTTTATTACGATACATAAACCAAAATTTTTAGGAGGATAACACTATGGCAAGAATCGTAACTGACACAAACGGAAACAAATTGGGTTCGTATGACGGAGACAACGACCGAGGCAAAGTCTACGACGCGGACGGAAACTACGCCGGCGAGTATTGGGGGCATGAAATTTTTGGCAAAGACGGAATGAGCCGGGGAAGTTACGATGGCTATCCCGAACACGCCGTTCAAGTTTTATTGCTTTATTAACAATTTCTTATAAAAAATTTGGAGGAAAAAATGAAAAACAATCTTATTGCAATCGCTTATCTTACTTGTTTGACGCTCATCTTTGCCAGCTGCTCTTCTATCAAAAACCATGGAATGGATGTTAACCCAGACGACAAATCAATCGTAGATTGGGATGGACGAAATTATGACTATCCTGCGAAACCTGAATGGCTAAAGCAAATCAATAATCCAAAGTCAGAAAAAATCAAAAAAGAATTCGGAATTGATAAATCCTATATCATAAAATATGGCATAGGAAGTGGAAAAACAGAAGAGGCCGCAAAAACATCCTCAAGATTGTCTTACAATGCGATACGCGCGGAAGAACTTAGAACGGAAGTTGTTTCTGAAGCGTCAAAAATTGTCAATGCGGAAGCGACTGGCTCCATTGCGATGAAGGCCCCTGTTGTTTTAACCGGACATGAACTTGTAACTCAGTTCTGGCAAGAAGTAGAAACTTATAACTCCGAGGAAGACGTAAAGACAAGAAAAATCATTTGTTATTCTTTATACAAAATTTCTGAAGACAACTGGAAAAAAACTTTAAAGGAATATTTTAAGACGGTTATAGCTCAGATTCCTGATTCAGCGGCGCAAAAAGAACTTGCGTCAAAGATCACTAATGTTTATGAAAATACAACACGCGAAATCCCGGAGGAAGAATTTACTGAAAGCGTCAACGCAAAAATAAATGCGATAGAAACAGGAACGCCAAATTCGGCTTCACCTGCTCCAAACCCAAAAGACTTAGAATGGCTCAAAGTCTTGGAAACAGCCTGCGACCTTATTTTCTAATTCAACTTTGAGAGAAAGTTGACATGAAAAAAAACTCGCTTCTATTCATTTTCGCCGCGTGTTTTCTTGAGTTTGCCTGCGTTTCAACGCGGCAGACTCAAGAATCTGTTTCCGCGCCAAAATGGATAACAGACAAAGGCCGCTTGGAGCTCTTTCCATCGTCATCTTATGTTTCCGCGCTTGCGCATGGGGACACTGCGCAAGCGTGCAGGGAAAAGGCTGTGGCGGAAATTTCGGAATACATAAAAGCTTCAGTGTCTTCTTCGTCCGCCGCTGCTTATTTTTACAAACAATCTGACAACGTTTTTTCAGAAAACCAAAATCTGCGCCAGAAAATTCAAGTTTTTTCAAACAATGATTTGTATCAACTTGAATACACGAATCCTTATTACGAAACGGACAGGGCGCAATATGTCTGTGTGGCTTATATAAACCGTGAATGGGCCTTTGATTTTGTCCGGCCAAAATTGGACGCTGCAAAAAATCAATTCGCCAAAAACTATAACGAAGCCTTAAAAAAACAATCCTTGCTTGACAAAATCATCGGAATAAAGCGCGCGCAAAAAATTTTGCCAGTTTTTTACGAAGTTTGGGATTTTGCGCGAGCAATATTGCCAGAAAAAGCTAGGGTTTATGAAGAAGTTGATTTTCTTGCAAATGAATCATTGCATAAAGTCAAAGAACTAAGTTCTTCTGTTTTGATAAGAATCGAGGACATTGGAAACACTGACTTATTGGAAAAATCTGGCGTTGTCGCGGAGCTTTCAAACCAATTCAAAAAGATAGGCTTTGTCGTAAGCGATTCTAAAAACGCCAATTGCTCCGCGCTTGTTGAAGCAAAAGCCCCTATAAATGAACGCGACGGAATATTTGAAACATACCCAGAAATTTATATAAAGATAATGGAACATGAAATAGAAAAGATTTCTTCCGCAAAATCATTGGACAGAGTCTCGGCTTTAAACAAAGACACATTTATAGCGCGAATATACCTGGCTTTGAAAAATGAAGTAAAAACGCTTATTGAAGATGAATTTTTCAACTAAAAAAAAGGAGTTCGTATGAAAAAGATTTTTTCAATTCTCTTATTGCAGGTTTTTGTTTTGGGATTTATCTTTGCCGCTTCAATCAATTCCAAGCAAGGATACAAAGGATTAGCTTGGGGTTCTAGCATAAACGATGCAAAAAAGGCAGGCTATAAACTAATCCAAATCAGCGCAGCCACCGACTTATATTTGGAGCCTGTTGAAACATACAAAGCGACTGTTAATGACAAAAGTGTTTCAACGCTTCAATTACATTATTACAACGGAAAGCTTTTTCATGCCATAGAAACATTGTCTTCAACTGATTTTAGCCTTCAAAAACTGGAAAGCCGCTATGGCAGTTTTAACAAACAAGAAATTTACATGGCGGGGCAACAATATACAAACGCCAAGCGTGAAAATGACGGCTCGGTTTCAGACCTGTCAATCATCATATCTAATTCTTCTGGAAAAATTATCGCCAAACTGTATGATTGGAATATTTATAAAAAGATTTCCGTTGCTGGACAAAAACTGTCGCAAGGACAAAAAACAAAAAGTTCAACTCCAATCGTGGCAAGGTTGCAAAATCTAGCAGACGAAATAGTGACTGATATGGTTGAAGAAAGAGGCGGAACTGACAAACCAACCCTTGCAATTTTGCCCCTCTCGACGGACTATGGTAATATATATGTTGAAGACTATGTAGTTGACTCTCTTGCAGAAGCAATCCATAATACCGACAAGATTAGGCTATATGAACGCTCGCATTTGGAAAGGGTTTTAGCGGAACTGAATTTTCAAGAAACAAAATATATTGATCAACGTGCGGCAAAACAAGTTGGCGATTTTGTCGGCGTTGATTATATTTGTTACGGAACTATAAAAGACACAGGAGAAAGGCTGATTGTTAAAGCTTGCGTCGTCACTGTAAAAACAGCCGAATTTTGCGCGATAAGAAGCGCGGACGTAATAAAAGATGAGTATTTAAAAGGACAGCCTCAAAAAGCTGTTGGCTCAAGAAACACGGCGTTAAATGCCACGGTAGCAAAAAAGATGCCTGAAGACGCAAGCGCTCACGTAAAAAAAACAACAACGGCTTCAAACAGCGCATGGAAAGTGACGACATACAATGACGATTTTGGCGGAGCGAAAGTCTATGTCTTCACTGTAAACAGTTCAGATTCAAGGCTGTTGTTTATCAGATATCAAAAAGCTGACAATCTTGCCAATAGCAAGGTTGTTGCGGGCATTCATTGGACAGAACATGATGGTTGGGTTACAGGAACAAGATATGAAAGTAATGATGGAATCTATGATATAAAAGGTGTAAATGGTACTATTTCTGAACGTCTATCAGATATAAGCAAGTGCTTTTTAAATAGCTCAGAAAATAACTATTTCCTTTACACATGGAACCAAAAAAAAGGCGCTCGTTGGCTTGTAGATATTATACGAAAAAGCGACAGTGTAGCAGTTCGTCGTGACGGTTTAAGTCGCAGATTCCAAACGGCAGGTTTGCTTGATAAAATGGCGGAATACGGAATTACCTGGGCAGAAATCAACACCGCCTTAACAAACGAAGAATTTTAAATTGGTTTTAAAATATGAAAAAAATTATTTTCTTCATATTGGCTCTATTTGGCTTGTCACTTTTTTCCAGTTGCACATCTGCAATGTTGGTCAATATGCTGGGACCGCAAACTGGATACGGCTTTTATTCTAATTTCTCAAACCCTCAATATGGATATGAAGGTTTTGCATGGGGAACAAGCCTCGAAAGCATAAAAGAAAAAACTCACTGGAAGATATCAGGAAAAAATGGCAAATATTTTATAGGAACTTACACAAAGGGATGGGGCGCAAATTATCATGAAGAGTATTGGCCTCACGGCGGCAAGGATTTATATGTTGATAAAACCACATTGCATTTTAGAGAAGAAGGTTTTTACGACAAAGGAAAATATAATAGAACTTTGTCAATGCTATATGCCGCTGAAGACGAATACAAAAAGACTCCTTCGTTGGAGTTCCTTCACAAAAGATATGGAAAATTTTCAGAAGAAAACGTTGCAAAATTATATCAAAAATCCGAGGAAATAAAAATAGCCTACAGAAGTCATAAATATCTGAATGTAGGTAATTTTTATGACATGGAAATCCTAATCTATTATGACGGAAAGACAACAGTAAAAATGTGTGATCCGTTTATGAAAAAAACCATATCAGAAAGAAATCCACTAAATAATTGGATTTGCTATGCGGCCTTAGATTCTAGCAGTTACTCTGCAATAGATTATTCTTCCAATAAAAGAATCAACTTCACCTTCCTAAATCAAAACAAAGACGGCAAATACCTCTTTGTCGGGTATTCAAAGGGGTATGAAAGTTCAAACATCTCTTATATTCGTTCCGGCATTTGCTGGGGAGACAATGCATCTGGTTATTATGATATAAAAGGTGACTCAAGTGTATTTTCAAAAAAATTTTCAACAGAGAAATGGAGATGTTTCTACAATAATGAGAAATACACCTATACAAACATTGTAGGAGAAAGCGCAAGAGATATTCTCAGCATGTTTTTAAAAAGTGAAAAAATCATTGTCCGGCATAATAATATTGTTTCAGAATTTAATTGTAACGGAGAGAAATTAATGGAGAAATTCTCTGAATACGGCATCGATTGGAAAGAGATTGACGCCGCCTTATTAAACGAGGAATTTTGAATTATTAAACAAACGAGGTTTAAAATGAAAAAAGGCATAATGCTTTTTATGATTATTTTGGGCTCATTACGCTTCATTGCCGCGCAAGAAAATGATTCAAGGTTTTTAGATGTATTTCAAGAAGAAGATGAGATGATTTTGCGGCAAAATGAAAAGGACACGCAAGAGAATGAAGAAAACGAACGGAAACAAGAAAAGATAAAAGAAAAAAAGAAACTAAATTTGAATTTGTTGTTGTATGGCGCGGCAGCGGCAAACATACCGATAAATTTTACCGTAGATTCTAAAACTAATCTAACAAACAAGACATTCCCCATTGGAGTTTCATTGCACTTTGCGAGCGCTGTGAGTTGCTTGACTCTAAAAGGAAACATAAATTGGGACTTCATCACATTCAGTGACAAAACGTCAATGATTTTTGGCGGTTCGATTTCCTTAGGACTAACCCCAATACACAATGAGTTTCTATTTTTAGGATTATACGGCACTGCATGGTTTGACAAAATCGAAGACTATATGTATATATCGTATGGACCAAGCGCGACAGTAATATTCAACCTTCCAAAGAATTTTGGCGTGTTCCTAAACTGTGACTTTATTTATAGAACAAAAGAAAAATACCAAGGCGATCTAGCAAATCCAGATAAACCGCGTTTTCTTAATTCGTGGAGAATATGTCCATCAATCGGAATTTCTTACAATATTATCAAAGGGTAAAGAGTCTTCCAATCACCCCTTATTAAAACTTAGCCCTGCCCTCTCTAACCATTGGCCCATAGACCCTAATGATTTTTTCCACCGCGGCCATATCGTTTTTCTTCATGGCCTTTTCGTCTTCCAAAAGTTGCATCAACATCTTATTGGATTTGTCATAACCTTTTTGACCGTTTTGGCCAATCATAAAATTCATTATCTCACGCGCAAGTTCAATCTTGACAAAATCGTTCATTCTCTCTCGCGCCCTTATCCCAACTTCTCAATCTTTCTGTGCAGCTCAATAATGCGGGCGTGAACGTAATGGTCAAGCGCGGGCTTTTCCAAAACGCCCAAAAGCTCGTCGTTGTAGCCGACGATTGGAATCGCTTCCGTGTCGTAGTCGTCAAACAGCTTGTAGGCTTCCGGCAGCATCAGCTGCGGGGAACAAGTGACGGCAACAGGATCCATTATGTCGGTGGCCAAAAGGTTTTCGGCCAGCTCGCCGATGGCAAGCGTTTCCTTTAAGTGCTCAAGAGAAATCACGCCTATCAACTTTCCGCCCTCGGACCTGACGGCGTAATTCAAATTGTTGTGGCGGGAGAAGGCGTCGAGTATTTCCTTAATCGTTTGGTTTTCCGCGACGATTGACGGCGACTCTTGCGAGCAAATTTTATCGTTGCCCCAGGTAACGTCGGCCACCTTAGTGTTTTTCTTAATGTCTTCCTCGGTGATGTTAAGGCCTACTTCTCCCGCCTTTGTCACTCCGTACTTTACGAAAATCGGGCCGACAAGCTGGACGATAAATGTCGTCGCCGTGATGATGAGCAAGATTTGCGGGCCAATCGAATCGGCAAAGTCGTTCCCCGCCGCGATTGAAAGTCCAATCGCAACTCCCGCCTGCGAAAGCAAGCAGCAGGGCAAGTATTTTCTTACCGTAGCCGGAGCCTTTGTAAGCCAAGCGCCAAGCATCGAGCCGATGGTCTTTCCAAACGAGCGGCCCAAAACGTAAACGATGGCCAAGACACCCAAGTAAGGCGTGATGATCCAAATGTCAAGCTTGGCTCCGACAAGAACGAAGAACAGAACGTAAACCGGCGGCGTGAATTTTTCGACCAACTTAAAAACCGGCCGCGTCTTTGCCGGCGCGAAGTTGACCATAAAAAAGCCCAGCGCCATCGCCGCCAAAATGTTGTCCAAGTTCAAAAAGAGAGCGCAGCCCGTGCACAAAAACAGGCTTCCCAGCGCGAACGAAAGTATGCGGCCGTCTTCGTTCATAATGTTTTTTATCATGAACATCAAAAGCGCTCCAAAAGCGCAGCCCAGCAAAATCGAGCCAAAAATGTCGCGGCCTATCATCAAAAGCTGCGCGCCAAGCGAGACCGAAGCTCCGTTTAAAAGCGGAGACGAAATTGAATTTGCGATCGCGTACAAAATCAAGGCAACTGCGTCGTCCATCGCGACAATGCCGTAAACGATTGTCGTCAAAGGGCCGCGGGTCCTGTACTCAACCAAAACGTCAGTCGTGGCGGCTGGCGCGGTGGCGGAACAAATCGCTCCCAAAATCAAGCCCATCGCGACAGAAAGCGGCAAGTTTCCGGAGACAGTCAGCGAAATCGCGAAAATGATTCCGCCCACGATAAAAAAGGGCGTGATCGACTCAAAAAGCAAAATGCCCACAAACTGCTTTCCGTATTTTTTGATTACGTTAAGTTTTAGCTCCGCGCCAATCAAAAAGCCGATTAGCGAAAGCGAAACAGTGCTGACGGGATTGAGCGAGGCGATGGTGGCCTTGCCCAAAAGCTGCAGGCCGCTTGAGCCGATTATGATTCCGATTACGATGTAGCCCACAACCTGCGGGATTTTGAGCTTTTTAAAAATACGGCCGCCAATGGCTCCAAAAAACATTATAATGCCCAAAAGCAAGACAATTTGAGTGGCTTGAAGAGAATAAAAATGCATCGCCTTTGGCAACAGGTCAGAAAATGGATCGTTCATGCCGCCATTATAGCAATTTACATTTTTATTGTCAAAGCACGGAAGAAAGACAAAAAACGCTCCCAGTCGTCGTGCAGTCGGCGGAACCGCTAGATATCGTCGCTCCACACATTTTGCCCCTTGTAACTATTTACATCTGCCGCTAACGCGGCAGGGGCAAAATGAGTGTTTCCGCCAACTGCTCGACTCCTTCGCGCGCTTTTCATCTTACCAGCCGCTTTCTCGTGTAATGCAACCATAGGCAGCGTCCGGAAGGACGCGGCGGAACCGCTCGAAAATACAGTTAGGGTCTTGCCAACAAAAGCACGAGCGGAGCTTACATCAACTCGTTCACGATGTCGCACGGGTTCTTGCCGTCGTAAAGCCAGGCGTACATGGCGGCGGCGCTGACAACGCGGCGGCCGTAGTCGCGGGTTTCGGCAAAAGGAAGGGTTTCCAAAAACATGTCGCTCCACAGGTCGCCGCGCTCGTTCAACTCAATCTTGCTGCTTCTAATCCAGCGGCGGACGACGGTGATTCCCGCGTTGTAGGCAAAGAGCGCCAGCACGCCGGAATTGTCCAGGCGCTTTTTCATCGTGGAATAATAGTAAGTTCCAAAGCGAATGTTTGTGGCAGGGTCAAGCAAATTGTAGTCCTGGACCTTAAGGCGCCTGGCGCAGTCCGCCGCTGTGCTTTCCATCAATTGCGTAAGGCCAATCGCGCCGGCGTGGCTTTGAACGCGCGGCTCAAAAAAACTTTCCGTCCTAACAAGAGCGAACATCAAATAATCGTCAACTTCAAATTCCTTTGCCGCCGCTTTTATCGGAGCCAAAAAATTTTGGGGATACAAAAGCTCAAAGGCCGCGCGGCTTATTTGAACGCCTTCCAAGTTGGCGGAGCGGGCAATCATTCTCAGGCTTTTGGAATAATAGTCGTTTGATTCTTTTACCATGCGTCGCAAAAAATCGGACAAGCGGACTACAGTGTCCAAGTCTATCATAAACTTGTCTTTGTCAAAAAAGTATTTCCATTCGTCGTAAATCAGCTCGCCAAGGCCAAAGTCCGCGTAGCCCAAAAGCAGCTTGCGCGCGGATTCCGCTTCCAGGGGCGGCGCTTTTTTGGTCTTGCTTCCAATCTCAGTTATGGACGCGTTCTTAGTCTTGCTTCCAATCTCAGTCGCGGCGTCCTTGGTCTTGACATCAGCTCCGTTCACGGCGCTTCCAAAAAACATTTTGCCAACCTGCTCCGGCGAATAGCCCAATTCCTTTGCGGCCAAAAGCTTGTAGTAAACAAGTGACCCCGGATAAGATTCAGCCGCCAAACGGTAGTAACTCTCAATTTTGTTTTTGTCAATGCCGCTCATTTGGCTTTCCATAACGCGAGCGGCAAGATACGCGTACTTTGAAACAGTCGCTTGGCTCGCGTTGTCCTTAATCGACAAAAAAACTTTTTCAAACAATTCCCACTTTCCGCCGCTAAAGAGAAGGACAGAAAGCGAGTCAAAAAAATCGTCAAAGTATTCTTTTTGGCAAAATTGCGGCGCGTATTTTTGCAAGCCTTCCACAGCCTCTTCCGTGGAAATTTTCAGGCAGGACTGCAAGTAATACCAAAGCGCTTGGTCGCGCTCGCCGTCGTCGCCGGCAAAAGCAAGGGCGGCCTCAAACTGCTTTAGGGCGCGGCGGCGGTAGTTGTCGTTCTTGTTGTAAAGCAAGCCCGAATAAATCATCGCGTAATACTTTATTTTTTTATCGACCAAATCGCCGCGCGCCAAATCGTCAAACCATTTGGCGTTCTTTATGTCCTCGTTGTTGCCGTAAACGCAGGCTCGGCCCATGTCGGCCGCAAGCTGCCAAGTCAGCGGAACTCGCGCCAGTTCAATCGTGAGCGCGCGAATTCCTTCCAACATTTCAAAGGCCGCGTTGTAGTTTCCACGATAAATGGCGATTCTAAATTGCAGAACAAAATCCTTGTTGGCGGCAAAGTCCGAAAACTGCGGCCTCTCTTCGTCCGCGCCGGTGATTATCTCTTCCAACTCGTCGCGCGCGTTTTGCTTGTAAAACTCGTAGTGAACGTCGCTCACCCGGCGCGAGGCGAACCAATCGTAAACGGCTTGGTCAAAACGCGAGTCGTTTTTTTTTGCCAACGCCTGCAAACGCAAGGCGGCCAAAGAATTGTCGCAAACGGAAAGGTCAACGCGCTCGGTGGCCTCAATCACGCGCGCCCATTCTTTGTCGGCCATATATTCCTTACAAACAAAAAGCCTCGCGTCGTCATCGTCATATTTTTTTAGATAGTCGGCGCATTTTTTTATTCGTTCCTGAACATCGCCAAGCAAACAAAGTTGGCGCATGGAACGGCGCGCGGCCCAATAGCTTGCCTTTTTGGAAGCGCGAAAAAAATATTTTTGGGCTTTTTCGGAATCGTTTTCTTTTAGCGCCAAGAGTCCGCTAAAATAATTCGCGTCCGCCCCGTAAAATTTATTCAGAGAATTTTTTTCTTGGGAGCAGGCGGCGAACAGAGAGAAGAACGCGAGAGCGAACGCAATTTTTTTTGCGGAAGAAAACATCACTCTTCCGGAATCTTGATGTATGTTCCGGCCACAATATGGTTGGGATTTTTTATTCCGTTGTACCTTGCGATTTTTTTATAGCGCCAAGGATTTTTGTAGTAGGCGGCGGAAATGTCCCAAAGCGTGTCGCCCCACTTGATTTTGTAAGTGATGACTTTTGGCTCGCGCTTTTTTTCCGGCTTGGGAAGATCGGGAACAACAATCTCCGCTTCCTCGACCACGACAATTTCGTCTTCCTTTGCGGCGGGAGCGACTGGCTCCGGCGGCGGAGGAAGCGGCTCCTCCTTTTGGACAGGCGGCGGAAGCGGCTCAGAAACTTTTTCTTGAGCGACTTCCGTTTTGCTTGAGCGGGAATTGAGCAAGTTGAATTTTGACGGAATGATGAAGAGCATGAGAAGGACGGCAAGCACGCAGATAATCGCGCAAATCATGCAAACAAAAACAGGAAGCCGCGTCTTCTTTTCGTCGCGCTCCGTGTCCTCGTCGTCATAAAGGCCTTCAAAGTCCAAGCTGGACGACGCGCTCGAAGAAGCGCCGGCAGTCGCGGCGGAGCTTCCCAAATCGTCGCCAAAGGAATCGTCGAACAAGGCGTCCGAACTTGAAGACGCGCTGTCGGAGCTGTCGTCAAAGTTGGGCATTTCAAAATCGTCGGAGGCAAAGGTGTCGTCGGACGAGGCGCTGTCGGAAACAGTCGCGTCGCTTGCGGAAGAATCTTCAAAAGCGGGAACGTCAAAATCCGGCATGTCGAGCGCGGCGTCGTCAACAGGAGAGTCGTCAATCGGCGGCTCCTCAAACGAGTCGTCCGCGATCGTCGCGTCGTCAAAGGACGCGGACTTTTTGGCCTTAGGCTCGTCCTCAACTATTTCTGTCTTAGGAGCCGCGCCTTCGCTAAAGGCGGGAAGGTCAAAGTCAAGGTCGCCCAATTCCGCGCGCTCGTTGATTTCTTCGGCGGTTTTCAAAAGACCCTTTCCGCTTCCGGGATTTTTGTCGTTGGCCAAAAGCGCCTCATGCAAGTCTATGTTTTGGGTGGCTTTGGCTCCGCTGGCGGAATCAAGCAAAGTTGCCGAAATCAAATTGTTTTTGTCAATCGAAACTTCAAGGTTGATGTTGGGCTCGCCGTTGGGCTGCTTTTCCAAATCGCTTAGCGTAAGCGTCTCAATCAAAATGGCGTCCGCCATCGTGGACTTTTCGCTCGCGTACAAATCAACGTTTACTGTAGTCTGGTTGTCCTTTACAGTGCTCAGCTCAATCTTTTTTTTGCCCGGAACGCCCTCTTCCAAAAGCGTGTGGAAGGAGCCGTCCGCCAACTTTAGTCCTATTTGCTTCATAACTATAGTATACCTTTTATTCAAAATTTGTGTATATATCTAAACGCCAATCTTTTAAAATACCATTCTCCGCCGGAACAGTTCATTTCCAGCCAATTTTGTTCCCTGCCGTTCACATAGCCCTGTTCCGCGTCAAAGCCGCGCCTGCGTTCAAAGTAAAGCAAAACAAAGAGCGTGTCTTTTTTTGTCAAGCCGAACACAAGCATGGGCGATATGTTGACTCTGCAAAAATCTCCGTCAACGGACCTATACTGTTCCGCAAACTGCCTGTCGGAATAATATCCGTCAAGCTCCAGCTGAACGCCGGCCATGCTCAACTTGAACGGCATTTGGTAGCCCAGAATGATGTTCACGTAATAATTGGGGCCGTTGACCCTATTGTAGTCAGCCGCCCAGCACCAAGGGTGTCCGTCCGCTTGGTTCGTCATTCCGCTGTACCGCAAGCGGTAGGTTGACATAAAGACGATATGATGCCAGTCGCCCGGCCAAAGCGCGGCTGCGTCAAACTGGAAGGTGGCGCCCAAGTCAAATTCGTAGAAGCAATTCTTAAATGGAGTCAAGTCGTCGTATTCGCCGCTTGCGGGATTGTACGAAGCCAAGCCCTGCGCGCCCATAAAATTCCAGCCGGTTCCCAAGGTCATTCCGCCGTCAAAGACCAAGAAGGCCGCGGGCGTCCAGCTCATGAAAATTCTTGGCTTTAGCGTCGCCGGCGAAATTTGGAACTCGGCGCCCAATTTTATGTTGTTGCCCTTTGTGAGCGCGTTGGAGCCGGGAATGGGAATCGTGTAGTCGTAGCAACCGGTCACGCCCGCTTGCAAGCCGTCGTATGGCCCTGTAATCGGCGCGAACCGCTCTCCGCTCGCGGCCACGGCGGCGCTTTTAGGGTAGTAGGCAAAATCGGTGTAAATCATAAAATTGTGCGGCGATTTGCTTGGGGCAAGTTTTTCTTCTATTGCGCCTTCGCTTTGAGAACCGGTTTCCTGGGCGAACGCAAGCCCAAAAGCAAGCAGCGCGGACAAAAGAGCGAGAGTTTTTTTCATTCCGCCATTATACCCCCAAACCGCCACAAACGCAAGGCCGCCCGCCCGCACCTGCAGCCACGCGGAAGACCTGGGCGCCGCGCTTGAAAGGCGCGCGGATTTGCGCTATGATAAAAGGATATGCGAGCCAAAGAGCGGCAGGAGCCACGGTATAAAATTTTGGGACGGGCGCTGTGCCAGGAAATTTCCGCGTTGCCGGGAAGCCTGATAGACATAAGCGCGAGCGGCTGCAAAATTTTTTATTCGGTTCCAGTGTCGATACATCTTGAGGACGACTATACTCTTACAATACAAGTGGCGGACAATTCCATCGGCGACTTGACGCTGATATGCCACCCCGCTTGGGTCAACGAAGACAGCGGCCAAACCTTTTTGGGAATGACCATCTTGCGCTCGCCCGACTCGGAACAGCTCAGAACCTTTATCCAGTCCCTCAAAACCCAAAGCGACGACGACCAAAACGACCAAAGCCAAATCGTGGATTCCCAATGCCAATTTATATAGAAGAAAAACGCGGAAAAGCCTTTTTGGCCTTTGAAGGCATGGAAAGTTTTTTGCAAGCGGAACTAGCCGAGCGCTTTGGCCTATCTTCCCCGACAGAACAATACGGACGCCTCTTTTTTTGCCAGGACTTTCCCCAAGACGCGCCGGACCCTTGGTTCGCGCAATGCGCCATGCAAAAGCCTTTTTTGCTGCATTTTGAATCAATCGGCCAGGCGGCGGCGGAACTAAAAAAAATCCAGCGCAATTGGGCGCCCTGCTCCTACCAATTTTTCCGCCGAGCGAGCCTAATTCAAGAAAAGCTGCCCTACATCAACCTAAAGGAGCGAACCTTTCCCGCCAAGATTCCGCAAACTCCTATGGGACTATACGCGCTTATAGAACAAAACGCCATTTTGGCCAGCGCCCAAACATCAAGCGTCTTGCCGGCGGGAAAAATCGCCTTTGTGGAAGACCATGTAAACCCGCCAAGCCGCGCCTACCTAAAATTGCAGGAAAGCCTAACGCTGGCCAACATTTTTTTTGGGGCGGAACTTCCTAAGGCGGGCCAAAAATGCTTTGAGGCCGGAGCCTGCCCCGGCGGCTGGACATGGGTCTTGGCTGGCTTGGGCGCCAGCGTCCTTGCCGTTGACCGCGCGCCGCTTGACGACCGCCTTATGAAAAACCCGCTGGTCACATTCCAAGCGCACGACGCCTTTACTCTTCCGCCGGAAGAAATCGGCCCCTGCGACTGGGTCTTTAGCGACGTAATCTGCTACCCCGACCGCCTCTACGACTGGGTTCAAAAATGGCTCCAAAGCGGCCTCTGCAAAAACATGATTTGCACAATCAAAATGCAAGGCGGAATCGACTGGGCCGCCGCCCAAAAGTTCGCCGACATCCCCCAAAGCCGCGTGGTCCACCTAAACTACAACAAGCACGAGCTCACCTGGATTCATTGCCAAAAATAGCGACAAAAAAAACGCTCCCGATCACGGGAGCGCTTTTTTCAACTTTTTTTCCCAAAAACAGGTCCAAAATGCAAAAAAATTTGTATCTTATATGCGTAGCGAAGGGAACCCAATGGGTTCCCAATTTTTTTTGCAAAAGGAGGAATTTATGGAATTCCAGACGCTTCCCCAAAGGGAGTACAAAGACCGGGTTTTCAAGGCCATTTTTGGCCGCGACACGGAGGAAAGCGGGCGCTGGCGGCTTGAGCTTTACAACGCCCTCAACGAAAGGGACGTGGACATATTCGGCAAGACATTGGTCAAAATTCCCACGCCGCGCTTCATGGTCTTTTACAACGGCGGCAAGGAGCAGCCGGACGTCGCGAAATTCCGCCTGTCTGACGCGTTCATAAAGCCGGACGCGGGCTCGGAGGGCGGGCGGGAATTTGAGTGGACGGCCACCTTGGTGAACATAAACGAAGGCCGCAACGAGGCGCTTCACAAAAAATGCCTTTCGTTGTATCATTACTCCAGTTTCGTCGCGCGGATTAAGCGCAACCTCGCGGCCGGAATGGAGAAGCGGGCCGCCGTCGTCGAGGCCGTGGACTTTGCCGTCGCCAACAATTACCTTGACGGCTTTTTCAAGCGCCAAAAGGAGGACATTATCATGTTCAGCATGTCGGAATTTGACCAAGAGGCGTACGACCGCCACCGCCGCCGCGAGGGCTACGAGGAAGGCCGCGAAGAAGGCGCCCTGCAAAAGGCCGTGGAAGACGCGAAAAGACTCCTTGCCGACGGAAAATACACGGCGGAGGAAATCTCGGGCCTGCTTGGCATACCTGTAGAAGCGTTCGCGGAGCCCGCGCCCGCTCCCGCGCCTTGACATTGTTTCCGACATTCTATAACATATAACAGTTTTTAAAACATTTGGGGTGGGAAAAGGGTCTAATATATTGGTCGTCTTTGCGGCGGCCAAAAAATATAGAGGATTTATAAAGGTATGAAACTTTTTAAACGCTTTTCCACGCTAAAAAAATGCGCAGGAGCGGCCGCGCTCGCCTTGAGCCTGTTCGCTTTGGCCTCGTGCGAGAACATGACCACTCTTCCGGCGCCTACAATGACCGCGACCGCGTCAAAAACCCTCTACGCGCCAGCTTGGCCGGAGCAAACTGACGACAACGGCAACCCTATCGCCGGCCTAACCTACGGCGAGCGCTACTACACCGTCAGCCAAGGCCTCAAACGCAAAATCAGCTTGTCTTGGAATTCAGTTGAAATCGCCAAATACTACGAAATTTACGCCGCCCAGAACATTAACGATACATTTGTAAAGGTTGGAGAATCTTTAAAGGCCGAATTTGACGACAGCGTGAGTTCCGGCCAAACCTACTATTATAAAGTAAGGGCCGTAAATTCCAAAGGACAGTTTTCAGAATTCAGCTCAATTGTCAAAGGAACAAGCCTAGCCACTCCGGCAATCACTGACATAGCGATTACAGACACAAGCGCCACCGTGTTCTGGTACATGGGAAACGTAAGCCTTGACAGCTACGCAAAAAACCTTGTCTACGAAATTCACGCTTTTAAAGACAGCGAAGAAAAAGTCGTCACCATAGAGGCTTGGGACAAGGCCAACCAAAGAGTCATAGGCGAATACGAATTTGAAAATTTAAGCGGAAATTCCGAATACATGTTCAGAGTTGACGCGTATATAAAGGCCGACACAAGCCAGGTGGAGTCCAGCCCCAAAGTCAATCAAAAAACATTGGCGCTCTACAAGCCGGTTTCGCCGGAATTTACGGCCAGCCAAGGCGAATCAATCAAAAACGTAAAGCTTATAATAACTTTGCCCACCCAAGTCCAAGTTCAAGAAAACAAGGACACGGAATACGATTCGCCCATTTGCTTTAGAATCCAGCGCAAAAACTCCGAAAAAGGCAAGCCCGACAGCGAATGGGCGACAGTCGTTCCATGCCTTTACTTTAACGGAACGCAAACCGCCCCTGCAGACTTAGACGTCTATGCTGCTTATAAAGAAGGAGCCATGATTGAATGGGTGGACACAGTGACCGCAAGCGCCAACTCAATAAAGCAAGGCTCAAAATACGACTACCGCATAATTTCTTGCGTTGACAAAAATTTCGCGAGCCTGAACCATTACGGTTTAAGAACCATCGAATCCAAAGAAAGCGACGCCAACACAGCCACAGGTTGGGCGGCCAAAGAGCCAAAATTTAAAGTCAAAAACATAGAACGAACGATCGACCCGGACGACTCTGAATTGATTTCAAATGTGGCGGTGTCTTTTGAAGCCAGCTGGGACGCTATGGGAAAAGACTCCCAATATAAATTTGCCGTCAAAGCGGACTTTAAGAGAGCGTCAGACGAGGCGGAAGGAACTTCATGGCTTTGCGACGAGCATGGCAAAAACCTGTTCACAAGCGCCAACGACATAAACTCCTTGGCGGCCAACTACGACTTGACCACAGGCGCGCAATATATATGCGGAACTTATACCTACACGCTTTATATAATTTCAAGCGAATACACAAACCCAGACTCCGCCGTAGACGCAAACAATTATTTGGCATGCGTCAAAGACAGAAACAAAGTGAACGTGTCCGAAAACGCCACATTGCCAAACGCGGATTTGCATGCGGAGGGCGGCTGGGAAAAAAAGACAAAACTTTCATGGTTTGCCGAAAGCGGCGTAAGCTACTCATTGAAAAAAGAAGATGTTACAGCCGGCGCGCCTGAAGTGACAATAAGCAATGCCGATATTTTGGCTGGAATCGGAGCCTCCGAATATACCCCCAATGAGCAAGTGAACTTTTATGACACCAATGTCGTCAGCGGCCACGAATACAGCTACACCCTTGTGGCGACAAAGGGAACTTCAGGCCAGACATCTATGGCGGAAACGGCCAAAACTCTTGGCACCGCAGATCCAAGCGTAGCTCAATACTATTACAATAAAATAGTGGTTTCTTGGCCAGCAGTAATGGCTGCGGAGCAATATGACATAACGCTTGGAAAAAAGAAGGAATTTGGAGACGGCGCCACAATAACATTGGATGAAAACGGCCAAATCGTAAGCGCGAATTTAGCTGACGGCGCCATCGCTTCAACCACAAACGAAAGCGACACTATAACGCTTACAATAGATAAGCCTTATGGCTTTAACGACGCCAAGTTGTCAGGAACCGCCTCGGATTTAAAAATCGCCTCCAGCAGCGAAGTGGGAAAAGACACCACGACAAACAAAAAGCCGATATGGACCATAGGCCCCGCAAAAACAGCCGTCGCCGGAACAGACACAACGCAAATCAACAGCAAACAAATTATAGTCAAATGGAGAAGCTTGGAAGGCGCCGCGGGCTACGCGGTATACAGAACCCGCCATTCCATTTCTGGAAGCACGGCGGCAGACGGAACTGTCGGAGAATTCGCGACTGAAAAGACGGACGTTTACTTTGTAAGCGCCGACGCAAGCACAATAAATGTAAATCAAGGCGAAGACGTCGGCGTCGCGGCGGTCGTGTCAAAAGTTCCTGACAGTTCCGGCATTGAATACACGCTCAAAGACAATTTTTCCGCCGCCGCAGATGACGAAAACGACCCGTGGAAAATAAACCAGTCTTATATCGGATTGGGAACCGAATACACTTACACTGTTTTGCCAATATTAGCCGAAGCCGACGCGGAGAAATTGGACAGCCTTGACGAATGCAAGTTGGCTGGCGAGCCTTACGCAAACTTGGCAAAAGTCCAAGCCGCGGGATATACAGATGGCTACGGCCTTAACTTGGAAGCGTCAAAGGCCGAATACACAGACCGAGTGGTCCTCACTTGGGATTTGCCCACAAAAAATGAAACCACTAAGGTCAACGAGCAAACTTCCATAGAGCCGCCGCACAAACGCACCGCTTCAATATATTACAAAGCGCCCAGCGCCACAAATTGGACAAAGATTACGGACTTGACGGATTCCAATCAAAATTACTATGTGTTCAATGCAATTCCTGTCGACGTAAAGTTGGAGCCGTTGGAATTTGCTGTCACATACAACGGAACTTTTGAGACCAAAAACGAAACAAAAGACATTGACGCGACATATGAAAAATATTTGGCCAAAATAGAAAACAAGCGGGTTGTGGAAAACGAAGCTAAAAGCATAGGCTATATGTTCACCCTTCCCGCCATACAAGGAACAAAAGTTGAAAATTCTGATTGTTCAGAAACCGCGCTTTGGAAAACATACAACACAGAAAGCGACAGCGACCGCGCGGTTGGGCCGGAAAGCTACACCCTTGGCCTAAAGAACTTGAACTACAGCTCCGACTACAAGCCCTTGGTAACCTATGACAAAAACGGAGAAAACGGAGTCGCGACAAACTACAGCTGGGCGGACGCTACAATTACGCTAAATGACGCCACGGGAACAACAACAAGAACAGTTGAAGTAAAGCCAAAGTTCCTAAACTCGGACGCGGGAGCGGGAACCCATAACGGCTTGCTAAAGGTTCAACGCGACTACAAACACTGGTATCAAATCTCCGCCACAAGGACAAGCAAGGCTGACTATTACAAGTTCATCGAATTTGACGACAACATAATAGAAAAGCCCGATTCAACTATAAAAGCCCACAGCGAGGACTACGCTTGCCGCAAAATCAAAGACCAAGAATTTGCCAAGTGCATCGGCCTTATTATTTGCGACGCGATTAACCAAGCGGGCGTTAATAGCGTGGTTAACGATGACAGATACTGCAACGGAGTTGGAAACACAGCTGACAACCATCATAGATTCTTCTTCCAACATCAAGGCGGAACAAAAACCTTTAATTGGGGAACAGAAGGAAACACTTATATCCATATATTCAGAAGCGGCCTTCCGGGCAACACAACATCAGAATTTGCAAGCGCGTTTACTTTAAAACTTGCAAACCAGGGACACAGAAGATCCGCTGACGGTTACGCTCTTTATTATCTTAGCACAAATGACGCCGGAATAACTGTAACGCACGAAAGCGGCCTTTCTTCATATCAAGGAACAGTTAATTTAAAAATGGGCGCGCAAGGTCATGAAGGTTGGACGCCATTGACTGATGGCGTGACCACTTCTTGGACATACACGTTCAAAAAAGGCTCTACAACGGCAGTTAATGTCTCTACATCAAATCAGACCAACATGCAACAATGGTTCCCCTTCGATATCGGCGGAGACCACAAAACTGGAGTTACATCTAAGAGCGACGGTTTGCCGGAATATACTAAAACTTGGTGGCAGGAGCGATAAATGAAAAAGGCAACATTCACAAAACAAAAGAGCGGCGCTTCTTTTGCCGCGGTTCTCTTGTCCGCCGCGCTGTTGGCGGGCTGCTCGGACATGTTCCAAGAGCGCGTCGCCATGACTCCAGCCACAAACGGCGTGACGATTGCAAAAATATTTCAAACAAAGCTTGAAATAGAAAAGCTCGACGCGCCCAAGCAAATCTTTGTCACCAACGGCGAATACAACGACAAAATCATAGTCAGCTGGGAAAAGGTTCAAGGCGCGCGCTCGTACCGCCTTGAACGCGCCAAAAGTTCGCAAAAGGACGCAAACGGCGACTGGGTCATTCCTGACGAAGGCGCTTTTGAAACCCTTCCCCATTCAAACTTTATAGTTGGAACAAGCTTTACCGACACAATCATCGACAACACGCCCGCAAACCTTTTGAACTACACAAACGAAGCCTACGGCTGCGCTTACTTTTACCGCGTGCTTGCCGAAAATAAAATTGACAAATACGAAGAAAGCGACTGGTACCCCAACTACTACAAGGAACAAGAAGAAGGCCAGCCCGTGCCGGAGCCGGATCCCAGCGCGGAAGGAATTCTTTTGACGCCTCCCTCCGGAGTAAAGGCGTCTTGCGGAAAATATACCGACGCGGTGGACATTTCTTGGACAAAAGCGCTCGGTTCAATTTCCAGCTACAGAATTTACCGCAGCCTCAACAGCGACGGAAGTTCCGGAACGCAAATCGCCACCGTTTATGGAAACACGGCCAGCCTCAAGCTCGACGTTGAACCGGCCAACCAAGGCACAGAATATTACTTTACTGTAGTTTCTGTCGGAGCCACTGGCAACGAAAGCGTCTCAAGTCCCGTGGCCTTGGGATACGCCCTAAAGCCCGGCGCTCCTGGCCAGGTTACGGACGTTACAGTAGAAAAAGGCCGCGGCGAAACAACGACAGAAGGCGTTAAAATTACATGGGCAGAGGCCAGCGGCGCCGAAGGCTACAGAGTTTACCGCTACTCTTCCGTAGATTCATCGCAAAAAAAATTGAATATGACTGACCCGACAAAACTTGAATTGACCGACACGGACAAATTAAAGACAAATATTTTTTACTACTATCAAGTTCAGGCCTATTGCACGTTGAATGGAGAAGAAGTGAGCGGCGCCATGTCTGAGTCCGGCGACGATTCAGAAAACCCGGCCGAAGCCTATCTTCTTAGCCCGCCGCAAACCGTAGCGGTAAAGAAAATTCAAAACGACACCACGCAAAACAAAATAATTTTTAGCGCGGCGATGGGCAGCAAAGATTGCTCTTACAATTCCGAAGCGACAATTAAAAAGGCGGACTGGAAGTCTTATACCTACTATGTATACGGAAGCGACAACGCGTCCGGCGGCTTCAGTAAAATTGCGGAATTTGTTTCGCCGGCAAAATCTGATGAAGAAGGCTTGTACGAAGACTTTGTTCCCAGCTACAAATTCTACAAAGTTTCGGTTGTGAACGGTTCGGCGGAAAGCGAACCTTCCGCGGCCATAGCGCCCGCTCCTTACGCGGCGCAAAAATTAACCGTAACCAAAAACGGAGCCATTCCGGGCTACACCAACAGCGACTCCAACGCCAACGCAAACGGCGTTCACGCCATAAAGCTCACATGGGAAGCTCCTACAGGCGGCGCGGACGGAGGCTACAACATTTACCGCTCCACAAAACCCGCAAGCGGCTTTAAAAAAATCAACGAAAGCCCGATTACAGAAACGTCTTTCATTTACAAAGACGAACAGGCCAAGGCCGGAAACTACTACTACTACCGCGTCCTGTCGCTCAACTCTTTGGGCCAGGGCGCCAACTATTCCAACACCGACCACGGCTACGGAGCGCTCACTACATATCAGTATGTGCGCGAGTACATAAAGACCACGCTCAACTCGCAAAAAAAGCTCACGCTCATGCACAAGAGCGGAAACACCGCCAAGCTTGGAACAGAAAGCGCCCAGGGAGCGATAAGCGGCTCCCTCAGTTACGACGCGCATGTAGACGGCCTTAGCGGACGCGTAATCATGCACTACGACAACTATGCCGACTTCTACATTATGGACGACAAGAGCCTTGGAGTTTACTTCCTGCTCAACGGAAACACCAACACAAGCGCGGGCATGGACACAAACGGCACTATGGACGGAACAGTCACTGTAAAGGGAATGTATCCGGGAAGCGTAGTTTACGACAACATTAAAATTAAAGGCGGAGCGGCCGGAGGCGGAACCTACGGCGTGACCCGCACAGGAATAGACAGCTCGGCTGTTCAGGCCGACTGGACATGGGGAGAAAAATAAAATGAAAAATTTAAAACGTGTTTTTGCCGCAGTTTTGATTGGAACTTTGTTCGCAGCGCTTTGCGCCTCGTGCTACACGCCAAGCCCGCTTTACGGCGCTTGGTCGGACAACGCCGGCAACAAAATCAGCTTTGCCGATGACGGCACTTTTAGCGCCACAATCATCGACACAAACGGAGACGTTCAAAACTACTCCGGCGACTACTCTGTAGTGGAAAACATCATTTCCTTTTCCAAGGAAGACGGAAGCATCAACAGCGAATGGGACATTCGCGGCGGCATCCTTTACTTGACATGGTTTGACGCTTACGGAGAGGCGATAAGCCTCATCCTTTACCATACGGCATAATCGGAGCGAGCCACGATGAAGCGCTTTAAGACACAAATGGCGGCCGCCGCTCTTCTTTTGCTGGGCGCGTTGGCCTTTGCCAAAAAAGAAGAAATGACCGTCTTGCACACCGGCACCGGAACAAAAATCTCCAATCCGGTACCTGACGAAGAGACTCCCGGCCACTGGGCCACAATCAACGAATTGATTGAACAGCAAGGCCGCAAGTTCAGCTTGCTCCACAATTGGGGCGTGGCGTGGGGCTCCATAACCCGCATTCAAAAGCAGTCCAACCGCTCAAACTTTGTTTGGAACGACCAATTGGTGGGCGCCTATTACGAGATGACCACCAACAACTTTTTGACGATGGGCCATTACGTCAACGTGGACTTGTTCGCGCGCAACGCTTTCTTTTATCCCTACTCGTACACCTTTAACAAAATCAAGCAAGAGATGACGCAAACCCTTTTGTACGGCTTTGATTTTTTTACCGGCGTAAAATTTTCCATGAACATTTGGGATTGGGTCACACTGAGCGCAAAGCCAGGCGCCCACCTTTACTACCAGCTGCACGACAAATGGCACTACCTTCACTTGGGAGCGGGCCTTGGACTTGAAATTGAAATGCCTATTTCCAGCCGTTGGTCATTCAACATCGGCGGCATTTGGACTTGGGACAACGCCAACCTTGGCTCCAACCAGCGCATGCGGCCCTTTGACTACGCTTGGGAATATCAGGCGCAACTTGGCTTCCGCTACTCAAAGAAAAAGCTCAACCCCAAGAGCTTTGTAAAATACTCGCCGAGGCCGCCCAAGACAAAAAAAGTCCGCGCGCTAAAGCCCAAAACGGACAAGCCCGCCGTGTACCAAAGCCCTTCAAAAGAGGCCAAAAAAAAGAAGTCTAAAAACAAGGGCGCCGAAGCCCCCGCGCAAAGCGCAGCCCCCGCGGAAGAGCCTAAAGAACAAGCCGCTCCCGCAAAGAAGAGCGTAAAGCCCGCGGAAACAAAACCGCAGACGGTGGAGCAAATAAACCGCTAACAGAAATTCTTTCGCGTCCGCCGCAAATGGCGGCGCGAATCAAGCGTTGGCGGCGGCCTGCCGCGCGCTTATCAAATCGGAAATAGTTTGAATCAACAAAGTGGGATTGATTGGCTTTGAAAGGTGCGTGTTCATTCCCGCGTCCAAGCACTTTTGGATATCCTCTTGGAACGCGTTGGCCGTAAGCGCGACAATTGGAATGATCTTGGCGTCCTGGCGCTCGATTTTGCGCAAAAGGCCGGCGCTTTCTATGCCGCCCATAACCGGCATCATGACGTCCATCAACACAAGGTCGAACTCGCCGTCCGCGCTTTCGGAGAACCTGTCCAGCGCCACCAAGCCGTTTTCGGCGATGGTGACTTGCATGCCGTTCTTTTGAAGGACGCGCTTGGCGATTTCTTGGTTGAGCGCGTTGTCTTCCACCAAAAGAATTTTCTTGCCTGTAAGGTCGATGAGCTCCTTTTTCTTTTCCTGGCCGTCAGACGCGGGCGCGTCGCCGTAATTGGCTTCTATAATTTCTATGTCGATGTTTATCTTGAATGTTGTTCCTTCGCCGGGCGCGGACTCGCACTTTATGCTTCCTTCCATGAGCTGGACAAGGTTCTTTACGATGGAAAGGCCAAGGCCGGTTCCCTGCTTGTTCACGGAGTTGGCGTCCTGCGTAAAGGCCTCGAACATTACCTTTTGGAATTCCTTTGTCATGCCGCTGCCGGTGTCGCTGACAACCAATTCAAGTCCAAGTTTTTTGTCGGTCTTGGAAGTGACGTTGACCAAAAATTCTATCCTTCCGTCAGGCGGCGTGAACTTTGAGGCGTTGGACAAAAGGTTCATGATGATTTGCTGCAAGTGCATTTTGTCCACGTTGACATAATAATTCATGTAGCGCTTGGGGTCTTGGTTGCAGTAGAAGTTTATCTTCCTTGCTTCGCACATGGCCGCCGCCTGGGTGCAAACAAATTCCAGCATTTCGCCAAGGCTGGACTTGCTCTTGCGGATTTCCAACTTTCCGCTTTCAATCTTGGCCATGTCAAGAATGTCGTTCAAAAGGCTTACCATGTACTTTGACGACGACTTGATTTTGCGCAAATCTTCTTTTATGGCTTCCGGCTTGTCAATCTCGTCTTCGGCCAATTCCGCGATGCCGATGACGCCGTTCATCGGAGTGCGCAAGTCGTGGCTCATGCGCGAAAGGAAGTCGCTCTTTGAGGCGTTGGCTTTTTCCGCCTGCTCGATGGCTTTGGACAGCTTTTCGTTCTGCAACTTTTCAAAGAGCGTAATGTCCGTGATGTCGCGGCAAATAAAGACGATGATGTTTTGGTTTCCGTTCAAGAAATAAGAGTGAACCTGCTTTATCGCGATGCGCAAGTTGTCGGTAATGATTTCAAACGTGCAGTTGGCGGCCAACTTGTCCTTGAGGCGGACAGTAAGATACTTGAGCGCGAAAAAGTCTTGCACCTGCGTCTTGTCCTTGCTGCTTATCACGTCCGACACTGTCTTTTCTATCATCGCGTAATAGTCAACCTCGTCGTTGTCCATAGGAAGCCACGTGGCGTCCTTTGCGTGGTGAATGAAGTGGCAGCGCGCGTTGGACAAATCAAGCCAGAAAATGTACTCAACTTCCTCGTCCAAAACAGAGTCTTTTGAAATTGACATAATCTTTGTGTTGGTTATGTCGCGCAAGTAAATGTTGGCTTCTATGCAGTTTGTGTGCGGGTTGGAAGTGAGCTCAACGCTAAGGCGGAACCAACGGATTATGCCAGTCTTGAACCTATAGTAAAAGTCCCATTCCTTTGAGCGCGTTCCGTTCATGAACATTGTGAGCAATTCTTTGCGGGTCAAGGCGCCGGAAAGATTTTGGTTTTGGTCGTGCGTCGTGGAAACAGACACGATGGCTTCCAACTCGTTGTCGGCCGTTGTGTCCAGCATGGCGCGGTTCAACTCGGCCACGTTGACCATTCGTTCCATAATGACGTTGCTGGTAAGGTTCAACCTTGTGTACGCCGGATATTCCTTGCTCACAAAAGAACGGTACGACATTTCGCCTTCGTATTCCTCTTCGGCGCGCTTGCGGTTGGTGATGTCAATCGCGGTGGCTATGGCCTTTGTGACCTTGCCGCCCTTTTGCTCAATTATTTTATAAACAATGTGCTTCCACCTTGTTGTGGTCAAGTGGGTGTGGATGTCCTCTTGCAAAAGCGGCAAGTCTATTGAAACCGTTTCCTTTCCGCCCTTAAGTTCGCCGATGATTTCGTTGTATTTGTCCAAATACTCTTCTGGAATGATGCCGCTGTCTATCCAGCCCTGCGCGATGTCGCCGCCAAACTGGCGCTCTTCATCGTCGATGTTGTCGTCAAGAAAAATTTCCTCGTCGTCGCGGTCAAAGTAACATTCCCAAAAGAGAGCGTCGCTCTGGCTCACAATCGCGTTGAGCTTTGAGCGCTCCTCGTCAACCTGCCCGCTAAGCGTCTTGATTTTATTTAGGAACAAGAAGACAAAAATTACAATCGCGGGCAAGAGCAAAAACGCGGAGATTAAAATGGCCACCAAAACGTTGCGTCCGTTCACAGAGTTTTGGTCGTCGTTTATAAAAACGGTCTTTGTGTTCAACGAACTCTTGACGATGTTGAATTTTTTCATTTGCGCCACGTCAAAAAAGTAGTTGGGCTCGATGGGCCGCGTGGTGCCGTAAGTTTTTATCATCGTCTTGTATACGCCAAAATTCTTAAAGAGCTGCGTCACCGCGTCGCAAATTTTATCAACGGAAGCAAAATATCCGCCCAAGATTCCTTCGCCATAACAAATGTCGTGGCAAGTGAAAACCGGGTTTTCGGAATTGCGCGTGAACACTTTGACCATTTCTTCGGAACGCACGGCGTTTCCGTTAAGCTCCGCGGCGGAAGGCAAGAACAAAATGGAGCACTTGTCCAAGCTCTTTGCGTAGCTGGCCAGCTGCGAAACAGAAAGCCCCCGCACGTTTTTAAAAACCGCGTCAATGTCAAATTTGGACCTTATCGAATCGATGAAAACCCGTTGCCCGTCGTCGCTTCCTAAAAAGACAATCTTTCGTCTGCGCGGAAAAAGGGAGTTGATCAACTTTATGTTCTCTTCGATGTAAGGCTCGTCAACAACGATGTGAGTGTTTTGCATTCTAAGGGCTTCGTCGTATTCCGGGCCGCGCTGGATTCCCACGGCTACAAGAGGAATGCCCTTAAAAAACAGGTCGCGCTTTTCCTGAACAAATTTCAAGGCGATGGAATCGGCGGCGATCACAAAATCAATTCCGCTCATGCTCAAAAACTTGCCGTAAAAATTGTCAAAGCCGTCAAAATCTTCTTTTTCAAATCCGGAAGTGTCGCCGCCTACAAATTGGTACATGACCTTGTAATTTATTGGAAGCGAGGCCGAAAGGCTGTTGACTTGCTTTTGATAATATTGGTCGGTAATCTCAAAAGAACTGAGGAACAAAATTCGCTTTTGATCCGTGTCGCCGTTAGCGTCGGCGACAGGCGCGGCAAAAATGGTTCCCAAAGAGAAAAGCAATATTATGGCTGACGGCAAAAGCGTCTTTACGCGCAATTTTCGCATGATATACATTCTATTATAACACGACTTTAAAAAAAAGTCCAAAGAAAAATTTATCACGCCTGTCATTGTCGGGCTTGTCCCGACAATCCTTTACTTAAGTATCAAATTGAAAACTGAAGAATGGCTGTAAGTGAGCGGATCGGACTGCATGTAAAAAATCGTTCCGTCCTTGGGCGAAACAATGTTGGAAACCACTTCATCTGTATAGGGATCGCGTATTTCGGCCAAAAGGTCACCGGCGCCCACTTCAAAGCCAACCTTAACTTTTGGAACAAAAAAGCCGGCCGAGGGCGCGCGCAGGGCCACCAAATCGGTCTGCGAATTTATTATTTTTGTCTCGTAGCCGCCCGGAATGTCGGTGGTGATGACGCCCTTGGCCTTTAGGAAAAGCAAAATAGAGCGCAAAACCGTGTGCGCCGAAGTCCTGTCGATGTAGTTTGTGGCGCTTGAATACAAGCTGAATCCTTGCACGCCGTTCATCTGCCAGTTGTAGTTGAGCGTGGTCTTTTCAAACGCGCGCGCGTTCCTAACTTGCACAAAGGGCATCTTAAAGTCTTTGGCGCTTTGCTCGCAGTTCAATTCCGTCTTGAAAATTTTTATGTGCGGCATGAACGTTCCGCTGATATAATATGAAGAAAGCTGGATTCCAAATTGGTAGTCTTTGGTGGCTTGGATTATTTTTCCCGCAAAGCGCTCTGTGCTGGCTCCGTCCACCTCTCCGGGAAAGGAACGGTTTATGTCAAAGTTGTTTATAGGCCAAAAGCGCTTGCGCGTGTTGAATGAATAAGTGTTGGCGCATGGAATGACAAGAATTTCATATCCTGGAACAAGCTCTCCGCCCGCCTCGATTTGCTTTAGGCGGTTGACAAGGCGCGCGGCTATGAACTGCTGCTGGTATTCGTTTCCGCGCATTGGGCCCACGACGCAAACCGATTTTTTTCCGCTTCCAAAAATAAAGCCGCGGACTCGATAGTTGTCCCGGTAAAGCGCGGGCGAATCAATGACGCTAATTTCCTTCATTCAAAATTCTCCCCAACATAGAGCCGGTTTCCACAATCGGATATTCGCGCAAGGTGAACAAAAGGCCGTCGCATGGCGCCTTGATTTGGACCAAAACTTTTCCTTCCAGCGGCGTTATTATTTCTCCAAGCAAATCGCCTTTTTTTACGCGGCCGCCGCATTCAACCTTGCGGACAAAAAAACCGGCGGTCTTTGAAACAAGAACGCTTATGTCGCTGTCCTTGTCGGAACAAACAGGCTCGCGCGGCGCGGTTGTTTCTCCGCTCCACATTCCCATTTCTTTTAAGAGACAAAAAATTCCTTGCGTCAATTGTTCGGAAAGCGCGGCCGCGCAGTTCATCGCGATTCCCATGTCAACGACGGCGGCCGGAGTGTCGTTTTGGTTGAGAGTGTAAACCAAAGAATTTTCTTGCACCGAGCCGCTGTTGTGGACCCAAATCAAGTCCATGTTCAAATGGCGGGCAAAAGGCAAAATCCTGTCTTTGTATTTTGGCGGAATTCTAACTTGCGGAAGCTCGCGGATGAATATTGAGCTTGCGTGAATGTCCAGCGCGAAATCCGCGCCGCTCGCGTCCTCCAAAATTTTTGACGCGATGTATTCGGTCATCGTGCCGTTTGTCTCGCCGGGAAAAGTGCGGTTCATGTCCAAGTCAAAGGCCGGAATGCCGCGCGTTATGGAGTCGATTCCCAGCGGATTGAGCGCGGGATAGATGTCGAGCGTTCCGTGAAAGTTTTGCGGCGCCGCGTTTATCTTTTGCTGAACCAAGTGGCAGACAAGCTGGCCTTCAAGCTCGTCGCCGTGCAATCCGGTCAACAAGCAAAAACGCTTTTGGCTTCCCTCGCCTTTTATCGTGTTCTTTTTAATCGTAAGTTTTTCGTCAACCGGAAGGTCAACGCTCGCGACTACCGTTACCATGAATGCTATAGTAGCGCATTTTGCGCGCGTTTGCAAGACAAAAAAAAACCGCGCTGCCGCGCGGTTTTTTCTCGACGCAAAAAGTTATTTCTTGGCGCCGTTGACCAAGTCCTTGAGAGCCTTTCCGGGCTTGAACTTGGGTGTCTTGGCGGCGGCGATTTTGATCGTTTCGCCAGTCTTAGGATTGCGGCCAGTGCGGGCGGCGCGCTTTGAAACTTCAAACGTTCCAAAGCCAACCAAGGCGACATCGTCGCCCTTCTTGAGCGCTTTAGAAACGACGTCTGTAAATGTCTTTACAAAAGTTTCTGTGTCTTTCTTTGAAAGCTTTGATTCCGCGGCAATGGCGTCAACAAGTTCTGATTTGTTCATTTTTTCTTTCCCCCAAAAAAATGTTCTTAAGTGTTATGTTTTTATTTTACAAGAACTTTTAAAAAATTTCAAGCCCCTCGCTAGCAAAAAGACTCAAAGCGCGCTACAATAAAACCATGACTTCTTCACAAAGAAAAACATTGTCCTCGGCGGCCAGCAACTTAAGTCCGCTTGTCATTGTCGGACAGAACGGCTTGACAGACGGAATCGTTCAAAAAGTTGCAAAAGTGATTGACGACCACGAATTGATAAAAGTAAAGTTCAACGAATTCAAAGAAGAGAAAAAAGATTTGACGGCGGAACTTTGCTCACAGACCGGCGCGGAGCTTGTCCGCATAATCGGGAACATTGCGATTCTTTACAAGGAATCTTCGGATCCAGAAAAACGCAAGCATTTGATTTAGAGAATGTCCGAGCAAACTAAGGAAACAGGTTTTGGAACCCGCTTTTTGGTCCGCCCCAAATTTACTGCGGACGCGGTTCTTCCTATTTCGGAACTTTCCGACCCGCCTCTTGTCCAAACTCAAAAAATCATCGTCATCGGAGCCAGCACAGGCGGAACGCGCGCGCTCAATCGCTTGCTTCCAAAATTTCCAAAAGACTGTCCGCCAATAGCGGTTGTCCAGCACATGCCGGAAGGCTTTACAAAAGATTTGGCCGACAGCCTGGACCGCGACAGCCAAATACAAGTCCGCGAAGCGCAGGACGGCGACAAGCTTGAGCGCGGCGTGGCTTTGATCGCGCCCGGCAACAAGCACATAATTTTGCGGCGGACAAACGACCTTTACTGGATTGAACTGAGCGACGGCGAATTGGTTTGCCGCCAGCGCCCCAGCGCCGACGTTCTTTTTAGGTCGGCGGCCCGTTACGCAGGTCCCAACGCAATTGGCGTAATCATGACAGGAATGGGCGACGACGGCGCGCGCGGAATGTTGGAGATGCATCAAAGGGGCGCGTGGAACATCGCCCAAAACGAAGAGACTTGCGCGGTCTACGGAATGCCCAAGCAGGCCGTCGCTCTTGGCGGCGTGGACCAAATAGTCGCGCTTGACCAAATCGCCGCCGCCGTCATGGCAAAAGCAAAGTAATCGTAAGACATACAAAAACGCGGACAAGATAGCTCCCAGTCGTCGCTGCGATTGACGGAACCGCTCGATATCGTCGCTACTCGCAATTTGCCCCTTGTAACTATTTACGTCTGCCGCTTACGCGGCAGGGGCAAATTGAGAGTTTCCGCCAACCGCCCGCCTCCTTCGCGCCATCTTGTCCACGTTTTTAATTGATTGGAATGCCTTGATTTGGCCATGCGGCTTTATGCAGTACCGCTGAACGCGCGAGCATTGCGAGCGCGTTTGTAGCGGCTCACGCGGCGTCCAACAATTTTGGGCTTGCGTTAAATTTTCGCGCCGCTACTCTTCGCTCCAGCGGCCGGCGCGGACCACGGCCTTTTTCCAAGCGGCGATCGCGCGCGCCCTGTCGGCTTCTTCCATCGCGGGAACAAATTCTCTGTCGGCTTCCCAAAACGAAAGTATCTCGTCTTTGCTTTTCCAAAAGCCGACCGCAAGGCCGGCCAAAAAAGCCGCGCCTGTCACAGTTGTCTCCGTGTTTTGCGGGCGGACGACTTTGGCGTTCAAGTAATCCGCTTGTATTTGCATCAAAATGTTCGAGGCGGAGGCGCCGCCGTCAACCTTGAGCGCGCTTATCTTAATGCCCGAATCGTCTTCCATGCACTTTAAGCTGTCCGTAACTTGAAAGGCAATAGCGTCCAGCGCCGCGCGGCAAATGTGCGCCTTGTTGGTTCCGCGGGTAAGGCCGACCAATATTCCGCGCGCGTATGGATCCCAATACGGCGCGCCCAAGCCCGTAAATGCCGGAACCAGTATCGCTCCGTTTGAGTCGGGAACGGTCGCGGCAAGGCCGTCGCATTCTTTGGAAGCGCTGATAATGTTCAACTCGTCGCGAAGCCATTTGACTACCGCGCCGCCCATAAAGATGCTTCCTTCAAGCGCGTATTCAACTTTTCCGCCAAGGCCAATCGCGATTGTCGTAAGCAATTTGTTTTTAGAAAGAACGGCTTTGCTTCCCGTGTTCATAAGCAAAAAGCAACCGGTGCCGTAAGTGTTCTTTGCCTCGCCGCTTCTAAAGCAGCCCTGGCCAAAGAGCGCGGACTGCTGGTCGCCGATCGCGCTCGCGATTGGGATTTCAAAGCCGCAAATATTTTTGTCGGTCGTCGCGTAAACACCGCTTGAGTCAACGACGCGCGGCAAAATGTTATGGGGAATGTTCAACAAATGCAAAAGCTCTTTGTCCCATTCAAGCGTGTGAATGTTAAAGAGCATTGTTCGGCTTGCGTTAGTGTAGTCGGTGACATGCGCTTTGCCGCCGCTCATTTTCCATATAAGCCAAGAATCGATTGTTCCGGCCAAAACTTCGCCGGCCTCGCAGCGGGCGCGAAGCCCCGGAACGTTTTCCAAAAGCCATTTGATTTTTGTGCCGGTAAAATACGCGTCGGGGATAAGGCCGGTGGCCGCGCGGATTTTTTCGCCGTAGCCTTGAGTGACTAGGTCGTCGGCGATTTGCGCGGTGCGGCGGCATTGCCAAACGATTGCGGGACAGACAGGCTTTCCAGTCTGCCTGTCCCATATTACTAAGGTTTCGCGCTGGTTTGTGATTCCGAGCGCGGCCACCTTTTGGCCTGCGTCCGCTTGAGAGATTCCCGCCTTTTGCAGGGCGGCGCTTATCGTCGCCATCTGCGTGTCGAAAATCTCTTGCGCGTCGTGCTCAACCCAGCCCGGCTTGGGATAGTATTGCTTGAATTCTTTTTGCTCTACCGCGACCATTTTGCAGCGCTTGTCAAAAACGACAGCGCGGCAAGAGGTCGTTCCCTCGTCCAGGGCCAGGATGAATTGTTCCATCAACAAGAACCTAGGCTTAGCCGACCACGACTTCGAGGCTGACTTCTTTTTGGCCAGCCTGCGCCTTTACGATTGTGCCGTTAACGTCGGCCTTTCCGTTTGTGACAACGATAGAAACAGCGCCGTCGTTCTTCTTGTTGATGACGTTGATATTGTATGTCACTCCCTGGAACTTGCGGACAAGCTGGGCGTTCTTTACGTGCTCAGGCAAGCGGGGCTCGACTTCCAAGCCCTTCCATGTCGGGCGCAAGCCGCAGAGGTACTGCGAAAGCGTCACGAAGTTCCAAGCCGCAGTTCCTGTAAGCCAAGAGTTCTTGGCTTCGCCAAAGCGGCGGGCGGTCTTTCCGGCGATCATCTGCGCGTAAACGTAAGGCTCGGTGCGGTGAATCTCGGAGATGTCCTCCAAGTAAGCCGGCGCGATTTTCTTGTAGTGCTCAAAGGCGTCCTGCGGGCGGCCATTGACGACTTCGCCGATGATGACCCAAGGATTGTTGTGGCAGAAGATGCCGCCGTTCTCTTTGTATCCCGGCGGATAAGAAGAAACTTCTCCCAATTCAACATGGTACTCTCTGTAGGGCGGATCCAAAATTACGATGCCGTACTTAGAGTCAAGGTATTTCTTTACGCTGTCCAAAGACTTTTCGGGATAGCCCTTGTCCTTTCCGATTTTGGCCATCGTTCCAAAGCCCTGAGACTCGATGAAGATTTTTCCGTCTTCGCATTCCTTTGATCCGATCTTTCTTCCGGCGTCGTCAAAGGCGCGGACATACCATTCTCCGTCCCAAGCGGCGTTGCAAATCTGCGCTTCCATTTTGGCGGCGGCGTCTTCGGCGCGCTTGGCTTCCTCTTCCTCGCCCATCAAGCGGCACATCTGAACGTAGTCGGGAGTGACGTAAACGAACATCTCGGCGATCATTACAGATTCGGCGTTCTTTCCTTCCTTGTTGGTGCAAGTCTGGAACGAGTCGTTGGGGTTTGTAGAGAAGCAGTTGAGGTTAAGGCAGTCGTTCCAGTCGGCGCGTCCGATAAGGGGAAGTCCGTGCGGTCCCATATGGTTGGGAATGTAGTTGTAAGAGCGCTTTAGGTGCTCGAACATTGTGGCCTTGTTTGTCTCGCTGTTGTCAAAGGGAACGTCAACTTTAAGGAAGTCAACGTCGCCTGTTTCGCGAATGTAGTTGCCTACGCCAAGAATAAGCCAAAGCGGGTCGTCGTTAAAGTTGCTTCCGATGTCGGCGTTTCCGCGCTTTGTGAGCGGCTGGAACTGGTGGTAAGCCGAGCCGTCCTCAAACTGCGTGGCGGCGACGTCGTAAAGGCGCTCGCGGATGCGGCTTGCCGGAAGCTGGTGCGCGGCTCCAAGCATATCCTGAGAAGTGTCGCGGAAGCCAAGTCCGCGTCCGATTCCGCTCTCAAAGTAAGAGGCCGAGCGGGCAAAGTTGTAAGTGACAACGCACTGGTACTGGTTCCAAATCGCCATGCGGTCAAGCTTTTCGTCGCCGCTCTTGAGAGTGAAGTGGCTCAATGTTTCGTCCCAGAAGGCGCGCAAGTCGTCAAAGGCCTTGGCGACTTTTTCCGGCGTGTCAAACTTTTTCTGAAGCTCGTAAGCCTTTTCCTTGTTGATTACTCCGCTGGCAGTGTTGGTGCGCAAGAGGCCGGCTTTGAGCGCGGCTTCCTTGTCAGCGTCAGAAAGGAATTTTTTGGCGTCGTCGTTTTCGATGTAGCCCAAAACAAAAATCGCGGTCTTGGACTCGCCGGCCTTGAGAGTGATTTCCAAGCGGTGGCTTGCGATTGGAGACCAACCGTCGGCCACTGAGTTTCCGCTCTTTCCTTCCACGACAGTCTTTGCCTGGCCCAAGTTGTTGTAAAGGCCAAGGAAAGTCTCGCGGTCTGTGTCAAAGCCGTCGATCTTTTGGTTGCAAGAATAGAAAGTAAAGTGGTTGCGTCTCTCGCGGTACTCTGTCTTGTGGTAAATCGCGCTTCCTTCGATTTCAACTTCGCCTGTGCTGAAGTTTCTCTGGAAGTTCTGGCAGTCGTCACTGGCGTTGTAAAGGCACCATTCGACAAAAGAAACAAGGCTGATTTTCTTTTCTGAAGAAGACTTGTTTGTCAAAGTGATTTGCTCGACTTCGCAGTTTTCGTGAACGGGAACCATGTACAAAACGTCGGCGGCGATTCCGTTCTTTTCCGAAGCGAACTTTGTGTAGCCGAAGCCGTGGCGGCACTCGTACTTGTCAAGCGCGGTTTGCGTGGGCTGCCAGCCGGGGTTCCAAATTGTGTCGCCGTCTTTGATGAAGAAGTAGCGGCCGTTGTTGTCAAGCGGAATGTTGTTGTAGCGGTAGCGGGTCAAGCGGCGCAAGCGCGCGTCTGTGTAAAAGGCGTATCCGCCCGCTGTGTTTGAGATGAGCGAGAAGAATTTTTCGCTTCCCAAGTAGTTGATCCAAGGATAGGGCGTCTGCGGAGTCGTGATGGCGTACTCGCGCTTTTCGTCGTCAAAGAATCCAAATTTCATAAGGTCTCCTGTTTGGTGATTTTTTCAACCAACCTGCTTTGATTGTATAGGAACAGTGTAACCGCGCTTTTGCCTTTTGTCAAGGAAAATCGGCGGTTTGAGGAAATTTTCAACTAACAGAGAACCAAGCGAATGCAGGCTCTCAGCGGAATCCGTCTATCTGCGCGCGAGCTACTTTTAGGGCAAAGAGATTAGCTTAACGTGTGCTAAGCGCGCAGCAGCCGGCCTTCCGCTTACGCCTGCCTTCGCTTGGTTGGATTACCTAGAAGGATTGAAGCCAAATCGCCACGCCCAATAGCAGCCGCTCGCTGGCGGGTCCTTCCATTTTTTTTGCCTGCGTCCCGCCCCTTTTGTTCGTGGGTCGCTTGGTTGGATTACCTAGATGGAAGCCACAAATCGCCACGCGTCTTCGCGCATGTTCGCTTGGTTGGAATACCTAAAAGGATTGAAGCCGCAGACTGGTATTGAAAACTAACGATAAAGCGGTTATTCTACAATAAATGAACATTTGCCTTTTTGAACAGGAAGAAATATCAAAGCCTCTTAACGCCAACGACCCTAGAGCACAGCACATAATTAAAGTTTTGCATAAAGGCATCGGCGACAGTTTTTACGCTGGCGTAATTGGCGGCCAAGCGGGAACGGCAACCATCTCTAAGATTGACGGCGCCATTCACTTTACATTCACCCCCCAGTCCGACGGAAAGCCGCTTTTTCCGCTGCATATGATTATCGGCTTTCCGCGCCCCATTCAATTAAAGCGCCTGCTTCGCGACATGGCGGCTCTTGGAGTATCCAACGTCCGCCTTTGCGGCACCGAACTGGGCGAAAAGTCATACCTTAAGGCGGGCCTAAGCGATCCCAAGGAAGTTTATAAAATGCTTTTGGACGGAACCGTTCAAGCCGCAAGCACACATGTTCCCAAGCCGTACGTATATCCCAGCCTCGCCGCCTGCCTTGACGCGATTGCCGCGGAAGCCGGAACGGACGCAAGCCCAAAAGGCGCCGCGCGTTCTGGCCTTGCAAACAATTCCGAGCAAGCCCAAGACGTCGGGCGGCCCCTGCTCCTTGCCTTGGACAACGTCGACCCGCAAACAAACCTTGTCTCCTATCTAAACCAAAACCCGCCGCAAGGCCGCCCCGTCTTTGCCGCAATCGGCAGCGAGCGCGGCTGGTCCCCCACCGAACGCGGCTTTTTGGAAGAGCGCGGCTTTGTCCGCCTTGGCATGGGCCAGCGCATAATGCGGACCGAGACAGCTAGCACGGTTAGCGCGAGCCTTATTCTTGGCGCGATGGGAGCGTTGGATTAAAGGGCGGCTAGAAGCTCGCGCCGCCGGAAATGCTGTATTGAATTCTATTTTCGTCAATATTATATGACGCGCCCATCGCAAAGGCCGGGAACGCAAGCTTTGCAAAATAAAAGCGCACGCCGGCTTCAGGGCCGTGGCAAGAATAAAAAGTTTTGTCCCAATCGCGGGCAAGCGCCACTTCATAAATCGCGTAAACGCTCATCATGCCAATTTTCGCCTTGGCGACAACCGCCTCAAAGCCGGTGAAGAATCCAAATATTTGCGGCGTTAAAAAATTCTTTGGAAGCAAAGTCACGCCCGAACTTGCGCGGCCTACATAATTTGAAACATAAAGATTGTTGGACAAAAAACCGCGCATTCCGCTCATAAGGCGCAGGCGCTCCAAAATTGGCTGTTGGCATTGCCCGCTAAACGAAAAAATTTGCGCGAACCTCTGTTCAGAATTGTCAGAAAAATAAAGATCCGCGCCTACGCTCAAAGAGTTGGAGCACAAAAAATATCCGTTCCAATCCGAAGAAGAAATTCCAAAAGAGGCTTCGGCGCTCCATTGGTTCATCTTGTTCACTTTGGGAGAATCTATCGGATTGAAGAATGAATATCCAACGCCCACGCTTGCGCTTGTATGATTTGTCGGCTTGAACAAAAGGGAAGATCTAAAGCCAAGATAAAAATTATCGTAGCCAAAGACGGAACGATTTTTGGTGTCGGTCAGAACGCGTTCCGTTTTTGAAATGTTCCCCGCCACAGAAAAACCGAGCTTGCCTTTTTGCGTTGGCGGCTTTTTAAAAGCGCCGGCGCCCATAACGTTAGTCGGAGAATACAAGCCGCCTGCGACCGCCGCGCAGCCCAAGCCAAACGCGTTCATGTCCATCAAAAAAAGTCCGACCGCGTAACTGCCGTCGCTGTAATAGCCAAAAGGAAGCGGAAGAACGCTCCACTTTTCTTTAAATGAAATGTTGACGGCGGCTTGTCCGTCTTCAAGCGCCCGCGCCGAAACTTTTATTTGGTCGAACAAATTTTGTCCTTGCAATTTTGTTTCAATCGAACGCAATGTTTCTTTTGACGCGGGCTTTTGCAAAAACTCGTTCAAGAGGCTGTCCATATACGGCCGCTTTGTCCGCTTTAGTCCGTCAATGTCAAACTGAACGATTGACAATTTTTCAATCGCGTCTTCCTGATTAAGAGAATCATCTTGAGAAAAAACTTTCGGCAGAAAAACGGAACAGAGCAAAAGAGCCAAAAGGAGATGTCTTTTTTTCATACTTGCGCAATTTTACAATTTTTCATTTTATATTGCAAGTGAATTTCGCGCCCGGCCATTCAGGATTTTTTGTAACCGGACTTTGCGCGGACAACGACAAGTTGTGGCGGGCGGCGATTTCACGCGCGATGGCAAGGCCAAGACCGCTTCCGCTTTTGTTGCGTTCCGAGGAATCTTTTTTAAAGCGGTCAAAAATATACGGCAAGTCATCCGCGCTTATTCCGCTTCCGCCATCGGTGACGCTAATTTCTTGGTCGTCAATTTTCATCACAACCTCGCCGCCCTCCGGCGAAAACTTCACGGCGTTGTCCAAAATCGTCATGAACATTTGGCGGACGCGGCCTGAGTCTCCTTCAAGAATTTTTTGTCCTTCCGTCCGCTCCACTTTTATCAAAACATTTTTTGCCGCGGCCGCTTTTTGAATGGCGCGCGCGGCTTCGCAGGCGGCTTCTTTTATGTCAAAAGGCTCGCGCTCAATTTTAAAGTCCACGGTTTGCAGGCGCGAAAGCTCCAGCAAGTCGTTGACCAAGCGCTGCAAGTGAATCGTTTCCTTTAACATTTGCGCCTGGTATTCGGCAACGTCTTTTGGCTCGGCGACAACGCCGTCGACAATCGCCTCAAGCGAACCGCGTATGACGGTGACAGGCGTTCGCAATTCGTGGGAAACGTTTGCGATAAAGTCGCGGCGCATGTTTTCCAAACGCGCGCTTTCTTCGCTGGCGTCCTTTAGTTGAACTGCAAGCGCGTCCAACGTCGCGGCAAGTTCGCCCAACTCGTTCTTGTCGGCCACGCCTGTTTTTATTGAATAATTTCCTTTGGCCAATTCTTTTGCCGCGCCGTTCATTTTGGAAATAGGCTTAGTAAAGGAATGGCTCAAAAGCGCGGCGGCTATTATGGCCAGCAAAAAAGCGCACGCGGCGCTCACTGCCAAAATGCGCACGCTTTGCATTATCGCCTCGCGCAAGCCCACAACCGGCGAATGCATCAGCAAAACCCAAACGACATTGTCGCCGCCACGCTCGTAAACCGGCGAGGCGACGGTAAGCGACTTTGTTTCCAAAACAGGATTAAATACTTCGGTCACGGAATCTTGGCCTTCAAAAGCCTTCTTCAAAACCTCGTCCGCGCCAGGCGGAAGGAGCGGCTTTTGCCCGCCTTCCAATTCAAGCGCCGATTCACCGTCGGCGCGTGTTTCCGTTTGGTCGGGGCGGGGCGGAATGCCAGGGCCGCTCATCGTGACTACATTCATGTTTGGGTCGATGAGCCACACGTCGGCCAGCGCGATTTCATGCAAGTTGCGCAAAAGGAAGCGAGGCGTCCTCTTTTGGTTGGTCGACATTTCGTAAAAACGCGAAAGCGTTCGGGCCATTACCTGACCTTTGCGCAACAAGTCATTTTTAAAAATGGCCGTCGTGTGGCGCGCTATCAAAAAGCAAAAGAGGCCGCCCGTCACAGCCGTGGCGAACAAAAGCGCGGTCAAAAAAAATAAAAAAAGTTTTGCGGCAATCTTTGCCCTTAAAATTTTAGCTTTCAAATTTATACCCCGCTCCAAAAACAGTGCTGATTTTCCAGCCCTCATGTTCCGCCGCGTCCAACTTTGCGCGCAGGCGCTTTATGTGTTGGTCAACCGCGCGCGCGTCTCCGTCATAATCCATTCCCCAAATATTGTTGAGCAACTGTTCCCGCGAAAAAACTTGGTTTTGGTTTTGCAAAAAAAATGCCAGCGTGTCCAACTCTTTTTTTGTGACTGGAATGTTCTTTTTTCCCACAAAAACAGTTCCAGCCTCCAAGTCAAGCTCAAGATTTTTTGCGCGCAACTTTTTGTCAACCGACGCGGCTGGAGAAGCGCGGCGCAAAATGCAGCGGACGCGAGCCATAACTTCCTGCGGCGAAAAAGGCTTTACTATGTAATCGTCCGCGCCTATGTCCAAGCCCATAATTTTTTCAAAGTCTTCGCCGCGCGCCGTGACCATTATTATCGGAACGTTGGACAACTTTCTAATGCGCTTGCAAACTTCAAAGCCATCGACTTTTGGCATCATCACGTCAAGCAAGATCATGTCAAACTTTATTTTTTCAAAATAGTCCAAGGCTTCTTGACCGTCATGCGCGGCGGTCGTTTCAAAGCCTTCCTTTTGAGCGTAAGCGCAAAGCACCTTGACGATTTGTTCCGTGTCGTCGGCGATTAAAATTTTCATATTTTCATTATAGCGCAAACAAAGATTTCCGCCATATTTTTTTTCGGAACTTTCAAAATGTCACACCTTTGACACAAGTAAATTCGATACTGGTATTGTGAGGAGAAGGAAATATTAATAACAGCCCGCCCCGCCAAACGCGGGACGAACGCAAGGAGTTTTTATGAAGAAGACAGGAATTGCAATCGCGGCGGCCTTGTTCGCTATGACAGGACTTTTTGCCCAGACCAACGCCGTGGACAAAAATGTGAGCGCAAAAAAGGCCAACATTACGGCCGTTCAAGAAAACTGCTGTCGCAGTGGCGACTCAAGAAGACGAAACGATTTCCGCGAGCCTCCGCGCGAAGGCCCAAGATTTGAGCGCCATCATTTTGGCCCAAGAAAACATTTTGGCCCAAGAAAACATTTTGAGCCGAGAGGTCATTTTGAGCCAAGAGGCCATTTTGAAGAGCGCGCGCCGTTTGACCATAACGGCCCCTTCAAAAATTTCAACAGCGACCGCCCGGAGCCCCGCAGAAATTTTAGGGAGCCGAGGCCAGGCGATGACTTTAAAGGCCGCCCTTTCTTTGAACCCCGCCCGCGCAGCCACAACTTTGACGGCCCTTGCAAAGACTTTAAGCCCACCCACGACATGAAGGGCCAAGGCCACAAGCGCCGCCATCCCAGCTTTGACCCAAGCTTTAACGAAGCGCAACCCGATGTCGCCGAGGAAGTGGAAGTAAGGTAATGTAAGGCAAAAAAAGAACCGGCCCTTGCGGGCCGGTTCTTTTTACGCATAACGCATCCGTCCGTTGTTCCTAGAACTCTCGGATTGCCCGAACAGCGAAAGAGGCATCTTTTGAGTAGTCAAGCAGCTTGGCATTGCCTCCTGCCGCAAGCCAGGCTTGTGTAGTCTCCCTCGCCTGGCTTGAAGTCCAATAATAATCGTCGCTGCTATTTTTTATTTTCGTTCCATTTACAGCGCGTAGGCCATAAATCACACCAGCTACATCTAAATAAGTGGTTCGTACATCCTCTAAATAACTGACACTCCGCAGAAGTTCCGCCAGTTCTGGAAGCGTCGGCAAATACCAGCCGGTTTCATAGGCAGTTCCTTTGACGCGGCTTCCAGCTTGGTCTTTGTAACCATCGCAAAAATTGAATGCATACATTTGTTCAATTTTTTGAACACTTTTCTTTACCGTTGCAAAGGTGTTGGTTCCGCGAAGCAATCCGTCAAACCGTACCTGTGGGTAAGTTGCGCCATACACGCATGTATTGTAAGCGCCATAATATTGGACGTGATGTATCTCTTCGCCATTTGCATAATAATAATGGCCCCCATATATTCTACCTTCACCGATGTATATAGGATGGGCGGCCGTGCTGTTGAATTTTATATAGCCTCCATTATCACTACCCAGGTAATTCCCACACCAAGGACCATAGCCCTCTGCCAAACCCACGCCAAGCACACAACTGCCAAGAAATTTTGAGGCCAACCATTCAAATTCTGCCTTGCCGTCATAAAAAATAACCGCAATGGCGTCGTTCTTTTGAGACTCTGAGAGGTAGCCGCGATTTTCGCGCGCAACAGCGGTTCCGTCTTTTAGCACAATATCGCCAATCGTATCAGGCTTTGCCTTAACCTTTGCCTTAAAATCAACTTCCACAAGCATGTCGCCGTCTGCCACCCAAAACCAATATTCTGTATCATCCTGATGCATTAGACAAATATTAGTTCCGCGCTCGCTTGTAGCTTGAACATTATCCACTCTTGATGCGATTATCTTATCAATCGCAGCTCCGGCAGGAATGTCTTTTGAAATCAAACTGCCTTCCGGAACATCATTAATGAAGTAGCTCCCCAGCGAAGTCCGCATGTATATATTGTGATTGACTGTAGATTCATATACTACACTTAGTCGAACAGCATTTTCTCGCATTTCTTTCTCTGGCATTATAAAGACATGCTCGCTTGAAACAGGAATTTCTATTTCACCATTCCAATCTGTTACCTTAACATTCGTAATTTTTTGGTTTTGCGGCGGTATTATAGTAATCACAACCGTAGCGCCAGGCATGATGTCTGTCCTTTGATCGACAGAAACATCCCCCGGCATATATTCGTAAGACAAAATACCATATGGCTTGCCAGAGTAGGTTTCAAATTCCGCGCCAATCGTAATGTCCGCTTTTGGCATGGTAAAGCAATAAAAGTCGTCTAGCGCGACATCCGCGCCTGTTATGGAAATTTTGTCTTTGCTTGCAAGTTTATATCCAGCGGCTGGCTTTACATTAAGCAAAACCTTTTGGCCCGCGTAATTTCCGCTTGCCCTAAACCCAGTTATCGAGCCGCCTGTAATTCCGCCGTCCAGCGCGATTGAATAAGATCTTTCCGCAAATGTCGCCGTTACGGAAACATCGCCGTCTGGCATTGCAAACTTGACTTGTCCGCCCGCCTTGTCAAAAGAAAGAGAAATTGCGTTTGTTTCCCCGCCGGCAGAATATTGCGCGACAAGGCTTTCAACAACATAGTCTTTTGCGCCGCCTGTCGAAGGCGTTACCGTAAGCGTTATTTCTTCTCCTTCTTTAGCTGAAGCTTTGTCAGCCGCAACAGTTCCGTTTGCCCCGCCTGAAACAGTGATTGAATGACTAATCAATTCTTTAAATGTCGCGCTTATCGTTACATCGCTTTCCGGCATGTCAAAAGAATTTCGCTGGCTCTCGACAATTCCGACAACACCGGTTATCGTATAGGAATCAAGCTTATATCCGCTATCTGGAGCAGCGTAACATCCTATCGCCTCTCCAGCAAAGGCCTTTACTGTTTTATTGCCGTCAGTTGTTGCATAGGCGTCCCTCGGAGTTTCAACGGCAATATTTCCGTTTGTCGGCTTGGTCAATGTTATCGTGTAGATTTTTTTAAAGCTGGCATTAACGACAACATTGCTTTCAGGCATTACAAAAGTGTTTAGAGTTACCGGAATATCGTTTCCGTCCGCGTCCTTTACCGTAAGCGTGTCAAATTCATAGCCGTTGTCCGGCGTTGCATCAACCTTAACCGTCATTCCTTTTGAAAGAGCCAATGAAAGATTGTCTGAACTTTCGCCTACGGAAAATAAAACCTTTCCGTTTTGTATTCCTTGAGCCGCCGTAACTGTATATGACGATTCGCTTGCCGTCTTAAACGTCGCGCTTACCGTAACATCAGCGTCCGGCATTGCAAAAGTGTTTTGGTAAATTGTCAGCGCGCTGCCAGAAGAACTTGCCGCAAGCGCGTCAAGTTCAAAGCCGACGTATGGCAGTACAAGAATGGCAACCGTCGTTCCTTTTGAAGCCCGGCATGTCTCGCCTTGATCGGAATTATTTGTGAAAACCAGAATGCTCCCGCCTTGCATTTCTTGAGCCGAAACAGTGTGTGTTGATGATTGAGCCTTAAAAGAAACGTCAATTTCCACGTTTGCATTTGGCATGACAAACGAATTGTCTGTCACGTCAATATCATTAGCCGCATTCCCCTTCCCATAATACCGAACATATAGTTCGTCCAGCTGATAGTTAGCTTCAGGCGCTACGGTAAGATAAATTTTTTCGCCAGGAGCAATGCCTTCTGTCTTGCTTGCAGTAACGGTTCCGTGATTTTCACTTGCACCGCTTCCTGGATAAAAAATGGAAACCGAGCGCAAAACGCTAGGCTCCGGAGTCGCAGGCGTCGGAGTCACAGGCTCCGGAGTCGCAGGCGTCGGAGTCACAGGCGTTAAGTCCCCAGAAGTATTTCCGCATGAGACCGCCACAGACAAAATGATTGCAATCGCGCACAATTTAAAGAATTTGACCATATACATCTCCTCCTTCAAGCAAAAATCTAAAATTTTAGGGAAACTTTAATAAATGAAATGAACCGCAAAACCGCGGCTTTCGACAAGTTTTTTATATTATAACAAAAAAATAAGCGTTTGTCAACAAAAAAAAGCCGGCCCTTTCGGGTCGGCTTTTTTACGTCTGGTCAAGGCGCGCTGCGCTTAAAGCCTTGACTCAGCCGTTTTGAGGCGCGAACAACATCATCGCGCCTCAATCGCTTATTTCTTTGCCTTCTTGGCGGGAGCCTTTTTAGCGGCGGGCTTTTTGGCGGCCGCTTTCTTGGCGGGGGCCTTCTTAGCCGCGGGCTTTTTGGCGGCCGCTTTCTTGGCGGGAGCCTTCTTGGCAGCCTTTCCGGCTTTGGCGGCTTTGATTACAGCCTGAGCGCCGGCCAAGCGGGCCAACGGAACACGGAAGGGTGAGCAAGAAACATAGTTCAAGCCAAGCTTGTAGCAAAGGGCGATAGAAGCGGGGTCTCCGCCGTGCTCGCCGCAGATTCCAAGGTGCAAGTCAGACTTAACTGAGCGTCCCTTCTCTTCGGCAATTCCCATCAAGGCGCCGGGGCCGTCTTCGTCCAATGTGGTGAAGGGGTCTTCGGCCAAGATGTTCTGCTTGAGGTAAGAGTCGATGAACTTAGAGTAGTCGTCGCGGCTGAAGCCGAACGTTGTCTGAGACAAGTCGTTTGTTCCGAACGAGAAGAAGTCGGCGTACTCGGCCAACTTGTCCGCTGTGAGGGCGGCGCGGGGGAACTCAACCATAGTTCCGATTTCGAACTTGAGCTTTGTTCCCTTGGCCTTGTTTACCTTCTCGATAACGGCCAAAGCCTGCTCGCGGATCTGCTTGACTTCGTTGGCGCTGACTACGTTCGGGATCATGATCTGAACGTTGTGCTTAACGCCTTCGCGGTCCAAGCGGGCTGTGGCCAAAGCGATGGCCTCAACCTGTGTCTCGTAAATCTCAGGATATGTGATGGCCAAGCGGCATCCGCGGTGGCCAAGCATCGGGTTGTGCTCGTCAAGGGCGGCAACCTTTTCGGCCAACTTGTCGCGGTTAACGTCAAGCTTCTTGGCAAGAGCCTTGAGCTCGGCGTCTGAGTGGGCCTGGATGAACTCGTTGAGCGGCGGGTCGAGCAAGCGGATAGTAACCGGGCGTCCTTCCATTGTCTTGATGATTTCGTAGAAATCTTTTTCCTGCAAAGGAAGAATGTTCTTGAGGTTTTCCTTGCGCTCTTCTGTTGTGTCGGAAATGATCATCTTCTGGAATGAAGTCAACTTGGGCTCGTCGAAGAACATGTGCTCTGTGCGGCAAAGACCGATACCAGCGGAAACAAAAGCGTTCTGCGGTGTGTCGCCGTTGGCGCGAACTTCAAAGCCGGCAACTTTCTTTCCGCTGGCTGTTGTGCGAACTGAACCCTTGCGGATTTCGTCGGCCCAACCCAAGAACTTTTCGAGGTCCTTGCTCAATGTGGCGGGAGCTACAGGAACAACTCCGTCGTAAACCTTTCCTGTCGATCCGTCGATTGTGAGGAAGTCGCCTTCCTTGTAAACGTGGTCGCCGATGACAACTTTTCCGCCGCTGAACTTAACGGCAGAGCATCCGCAAACACAGGCTGTTCCCATGCCGCGGGCAACAACGGCGGCGTGTGAAGTGCGTCCGCCTGTAGAAGTCAAGATGCCCTGGGCGACGGCCATGCCGGCGATGTCGTCCGGAGAAGTTTCCTTGCGAACCAAGAGAACCTTCTTTCCTTCCTTTGACCAAGCCACGGCGTCGTCGGCTGTGAACACGATCTGTCCGCATCCGGCTCCCGGAGAGGCGTTGAGGCCGGCGGCGATTTCCGTGGCCTTCTTGACAGCGGCGGGATCCAACTGCGGAAGAAGCAACTGGTTCAACTGTGTGGGCTCTACGCGGAGCAAAGCCTCTTCTTTTGTGATGAGCTTTTCGGCAACCATGTCAACGGCCATCTTGACGGCGGCGGCGCCTGTGCGCTTTCCGTTGCGGCACTGGAGCATGTAGAGCTTTCCTTCTTCTACTGTGAACTCCATGTCCTGCATGTCGTGATAGTGCTTTTCCAAGCGGTTGCGGATTGTGCAAAGCTGGTCGTAAATCTTCTTGTTTGTCTTCTCAAGCTGAGCGAGCTTCTGAGGAGTGCGGATGCCGGCAACTACGTCTTCGCCCTGCGCGTTCATAAGGTATTCGCCCATGAACTCGTTCACGCCTGTTGAAGGATCGCGGCTGAAGGCAACGCCAGTTCCTGACGTGTCGCCCTTGTTTCCGAATACCATTGACATAACGGTAACGGCTGTTCCCTTAAGGGCGCCTTCTTTGATTCCGTTCAATTCGCGGTACTTGATGGCGCGGGGGTTCATCCAAGAACCGAATACGGCGCCGATGGCTCCCCACATCTGCTTCTGGGGATCCTGGGGGAAGTCCTCGCCCTTCTCTCTCTTGTAGAGAATCTTGTACTTGCTTACGATTTCCTTGAGTTCGTCAGTTGTAAGCTCTGTGTCCTGCTTGATTCCGCGGTGAGACTTAACTTCGTCGATGATCTTCTCGAACTTGGCGTGCTCAACGCCCATAGCTACGTCGCCGAACATCTGGATAAAGCGGCGGTAGGCGTCCCAAGCGAAGCGGGGGTTGCCAGTCTTGGCGGCGAGGCCTTCAACTGACTTGTCGTTCAAGCCGAGGTTCAAGATTGTGTCCATCATGCCGGGCATAGAGATGGCGGCTCCAGAGCGAACTGAAACAAGGAGCGGATCCTTTTCGTCGCCGAGCTTTTTGCCCATAACCTTTTCCAACTTGGCGAGGTACTTGGCGACTTCGCCGTTGGGTCCTTCGAGACCGGCCGGGTACTTTCTTCCCAACTTGTAATATTCCTGGCAGACGTCAGTTGTGATAGTAAATCCAGGAGGAACAGGAAGGCTCAAAGGGGCCTTGGCCATTTGGGCAAGGTTGGCTCCCTTGCCGCCGAGATCGGCGCGCATCGACTCATCGCCGTCCGCGTCGCCATTGCCGAAAAAGTAAACATACTTGGTTTTTGCCATGGTAGGTAACACTCCATAAAAATAGATATATAGAGAATATTTTACTTCAAAATTTGCGCATTGTCAATTGAATTTGCGTGTATTTTCAAGGAATTCGGGCTTCCGCAAAGGACAAAATCTAGCGTAAACGGCGATTCTGCGCTATAATTCCCCTTATGGAAAACACAAAAAGAGAGACTTTCAAGTCAAGAATCGGATTCATTATGACGGCGGCGGGTTGCGCCATCGGGTTGGGAAACGTGTGGCGCTTCCCATTTATTACCGGGCAATACGGAGGCGCGGCCTTCGTGCTTTTCTACCTGCTCTTTTTGGTCATTTTGGGTCTGCCGGTTATGACGATGGAATTCGCCGTTGGCCGCGCCAGCGGAAAGAGCGCCGTCCGCTCCTTTCACGCGCTGGAGCCGAAGGGAAGCCAATGGCACCAGTACGGCCACTTCGCCGCCGCCGGAAACTACCTTTTGATGATGTTCTACACGGCGGTCGCCGGCTGGATGTTCGCCTACACGCAAAAAAGCGCGCAGGGCCTTTTTGCCGGAGCGGCGCCCCAACAAGTCGCCCAAGCCTTTGGCGACATGCTGGCCAATCCCGGCGAGCAAATATTCTGGATGGCCTTTGTGACGCTGGCCGGCTTTTTGATTTGCTTGGGCGGATTGAAGAACGGCGTTGAAAAGGCGTCCACGATAATCATGACAAGCCTTTTGGTCTTGATGCTGCTTTTGGTGGCGCGCGCGGTCACGCTTCCCGGCGCGGGCAAGGGCTTGGAGTTCTACCTTAAGCCGGACTTTTCAAAGATGGTTCAAAACGGAATCGGCGAAGTCATTTTTGCCGCGATGGGCCAAGCCTTCTTTACCCTTTCTTTGGGAATCGGAGCCATTGCGATTTTCGGAAGCTACATCGACAAGGAAAAGTCTCTTGCCGGCGAAGCGACGACCGTAATAGCGCTGGACACCTTCGTCGCGCTGATGGCGGGCTTCATCATCCTTCCCACTTGCTTTGCCTTTGGGGTGAACCCAGGCCAGGGACCGGGACTGATTTTTGTCACCCTGCCGAACATCTTCAACACGATGCCTTTGGGCCGCTTGTGGGGAACGATATTCTTTGTCTTTATGTCGTTCGCGGCGCTTTCTACGGTAATCGCGGTTTTTGAAAACATCATCGCTTTTTCAATGGACGCGCGCGGCTGGTCAAGAAGCAAGGCGGTTTGGGTGAACATGGTTGTCGTCTTTGTCCTTTCTATTCCGTGCGTACTGGGCTTTAACTTGTGGAGCGGATTTTCCATTCCGGGCATCGGCGGCGTTCAGGACATCGAAGACTTCATCGTGTCAAACAACTTGCTTCCGCTCGGCTCTTTGGTCTACGTAATTTTCTGCGTGTCCAAGCGCGGCTGGGGCTGGGAAAACTTCTTGGCCGAAGCCAACGCCGGAAGCGGACTAAAGTTTTCGCCCGCCCTGCGCTTTTACGCCAAGTGGATTTTGCCGATCATCATCGTCGCCATCTGGCTAGTCGGCTACGCGCAAAAGTTCTTGCTGAAGTAAAGCGGGAAACCGCGGTTCCTTATGAAAGAAAACTTCCACGCCTTGTGCGAGAAAATTTTGGAGTCATTAAAAAATGGCGGCGGCGGGGATAAAAAGCCTCGCCTGCTTTTGCACGCCTGCTGCGCTCCGTGTTCAAGCTACACGATGGAATTTCTTGGCCGTTATTTTGACATTACAATTTACTATTACAATCCCAACATTCACCCAAAAGAGGAATACGCCCGCCGCCTTGACGAACTAAAAGGCTTTTTGCCGCGCTTTTTGGCCGCCAACGACGGAATGAAGGCGGCTTTGCAAGAATGCGATTATAATCCCGATGAATTTTTTGGAGCCGTCCAGGCTGAACGCGACAACCTGCAGGACGAGCCGGAACGCGGAGAGCGCTGCCGCCGCTGCTACAAGCTTAGAATGCAAAAGGCTTGGGAATACGCGCGGCAAAACAATTTTGACTGGTTCACCACGACGCTTAGCATAAGCCCACACAAGGACGCTCAAAAAATAAACCAACTCGGCCGCGACTTGGAAGAAGCGGCGGCAAAGACTTGCGTCCGTTCTCCAAAATTTCTTTACAGCGACTTTAAGAAAAAGAACGGCTACAAGCGCAGCCTTGAACTTTCAAAAGAATACGGCCTTTACCGCCAAGACTACTGCGGCTGCGTTTATTCAATGAAAAACAAAAGTTAGCCGCAAATCTTAAAGCCGTCCTTTCCGCGCTGCTTTATGTCGTAAAGCGCTTGGTCAGCGTTTCTAAACAAATCGTCGTAGTCGGAGCCGCTGTATGGGTAGACCGCTATTCCAACGCTGGCCGTGACGCTCACGCTTTGCTCGTCGTTAAAGTATTCTTCGCGCAAAGAGCGGTTTAGGTCGGCGGCCTTTGAGTTAATTATTTTTATGATTGTTTCCTTGGCGAGCGTTTCGTCAAAGCGCATCAAGACGCAGAATTCGTCTCCGCCAAAGCGGCCCAAAAAATCTCTTTCGGAAAATATGAGCGAAATTTTTTTGGCCGCGTCCTTTATGGCAAGGTCACCTGTCATATGGCCAAGGTTGTCGTTGACTTCCTTGAAGTTGTCCAAGTCTATGATTATGAGGGCGCTCTTTCTGTCGCGGCCGTCGCGGGAAAGGTACTCGCGCGCGTTGCGCTCAAAGGCGCTCTTGTTCAAAAGCGAAGAAAGCCTGTCGCTGTCCGCGATGTTCCGCAATTCCTGCTCGTGGAGAACCTGGCTGTTCACGTTGGTCACGCTTCCTATGAATTGCGACGCGTTCCCCCTGTCGTCCACAATAGAAGAACCTGTCATCTTTACCCAAAAGTAATTGTTGGAAAAACTTCTATAGCGGAATTCGGCTGAAAAATTTTTGTTTCCGTCCTTCATGGATTTTCGCATGTGCTCGACGACGCTCTTGTCTTCGGGGTGAACCCTTGTAAAATATTCCGCGCGTATGAAATCGACCGGAAAACTTTTTTTGTCGGTGCCGAGCAAAAAGCTTGTGTCGCCGGAAAAATCCACGCGACCGGTCTCCACGTCGTATTCAAAGATTAACGTTTGCGCCTGGTTGTTGGCGATTGTGAGACGCTCGTTGTCTTTCTTTATCGCGTTGCTTCTCTTTGCGATTACATAAATGATGAAAATGAAAACCACAATCGCGACGGCGACCGACACAAGCAAAATGTAAACCAAGGCGCTGATTCGCAGCTGCTGGTTCTTTATGTATGAATAAGGCAAAACAGAAATCAAAACCCAATCGTTCATTTTTAACGGAGCGAAAGAAAAAAGTTTTTTGCCTTCGATTCCGTCAAACATTAAAACGCCGGTCTGCCCTTTTATGACTCCAATCTTCAATGTCAAAAGATCCGGATTGCGCCAGCCGGAAGCGCGCTCCACGTAATCAAAAAGGTCGATGTTGTAGAGGGTCTTTCCTTTTTCCTTGTTGAACAAAAGAATGTTTCCGTCGCCCGTGACAAGATAAAAATAGCTTTGCCCCGAAAAAATTGGAATGGAAAAAATTTGCTGCAATATTTCATAGGAAAAAAATCCTGCTATCACGCCTTTTTGTCCGCGGCTTGTCTTAAAGGGAACGGTCAGCGTGAGGCACGGCTCCAAATGTTCGTCCAATTCAATTTTGTTGGACACTTGCCTAGTTCCCTTTAGAAGGGCGGCCTTAAAATAATCCTTGTTCTTCATGTTTGGAAGAGACTTTCCGTTGTAGTCAATCGCCGCGCCGCTTTCGTTGACCACGGCGACTTTCATAAAGTCTCCGGCCACAATGGCGGACTTTGCCTTTTCCTTGACCTTTTCGGAATTGTTCAGGTCAACGTCGTAAAAATACTGGGTTTGAATTTCCAAAGTCTTGAACTGGTCGTTGATTTTGTTGCGCAAGGTTTCCGCGTAAAGCTCCTGCATTTCCGAAATGTTTTGGAGCGTCATTTCCGAAAGCAAATCCATCATTCTTCTCTGGAACACGACCAGAAAAAAAGTGACCGCGAGCGTCATAATCACAGCGGCCAAAGCTGTCAAAACGTTTCTTATAGTCTTCTCTCTCTGCATTCCTATATTTTAGTCTGAGATTGCCATTCTGTAAAGTTTTTTTTGTTGCGCTAACTTAAAAAATCGATTATAATTATGGAAGTTATGAAGAAAGCGCTTTTGTCACTCACTATTATTTTGTCTGTATTTTTGGCGGCGGGCTGCAAGGAAAAAGCCGCGCCCAAAGCCGCCGAATCCGTCCATATCGCGATTCAGCCGTCGGCGGCCTTCATTCCCCTTTACATCTCGCGCTACAAGGGTTATATAGAGGAAGCGTTGAAGCCCATGAACGTTGACGTCATATGGCAGGACTTTGAGTCCGGCCCGCCGATGAACCAGTCTTTGGCGGCGGAAATGAGCGACATTGGCGTGATTGGCGACGTTCCGACCGTAAGCGCCCTCAGCAAAGGAAACTCGATGAAAGTCGTTGGAATACCGGCAAGCGGACCGGACGCCTACGCCATGCTGAGCCGGGCCGACGACACTTCCTTCAAGTCCGCCAAAAACATGAAGGGAAAGAAAATCGCCACTGTCTTTGGCTCCACCGGCCACAATTTCACCACAAAACTTTTGGAAAAAAACGGCCTTTCTTTTGACGACATAGAATTTATCAGCATCGCGGCCGGCGAAGCGGAGAACGCGCTTGTTTCCGGCTTGTGCGACGCAATCGTAATATGGGAGCCCAACGTCACCCGCCTTATCGACAGCGGCGCGGCCAAGGCCGTGGCGCTTGGAAGCGAAACCGACTTGCGCGGCACCAACGCTTTTGTTGTCCGCTCGGAATACTTGGCCGCCCACAAGGATGTCATAAAAGTAATTTTGGAGCAATACTACAAGGCCGTGCAGGACATTCCCAACCTTGACCAAGCCACGCTGGAAAAATTGTCCGCCGCCCTAAAAATCACGCCGGAACAGACTGTAAAAATCGCCAAAAAGTATGACTTTAGCGTTACGGTCTCGGACAGCGACATAGCCTCATTGCAAGACACCGCCCGCTTTTTGGTGGAAATCGGAAATTTGGATTCAGCCTACAACGTCGCCTCCAAAGTGGAGAACCTCTTCACAGCGAACTAGCGACGCGCTGGGAGCGTTTTATTCCACAAAGTTGAACGGCGTCTCTTGGTAGACGTAATAATTGAGCCAATTGCGGTAAAAGAGCGACGCCGTCGACCGCCAAGTGGAAAGCGGCTTTTTGTCCGGGTCGTCGCCGGGAAAATAATCGCTGGGAATCTGTATAGGAAGATTTTTCTTTTTGTCGCGCCAGTATTCGTCGGCCAAAGTGTTGGTGTCGTATTCCATGTGGCCGGTCACAAAGACGGCGCGGTTGTTTTGCGTCTTTATGATTGACGGGCCTTCGTCCGATTCCGCCAAAACCACCAAATCCTTTTTGCTAGTCACATCTTCCGCGTGAATCTGCGTGTGCCGCGACTGGGGCATCAAGAAAACGTCGTCAAAGCCGCGCAAGAGCGGGTCGCCCTGCGGGGTGGGCTGCCAGTTTTTGAATATGCCGAATTTTTTTTGCGCCAGCGGATATTTGGGCACTCCGAACAAGCGGTAGAGACCGGCCTGCGCCGCCCAGCAAATGTAAAGGGTGGAAAAAATGTTTTCTTTGCTCCAATCCATTATGTCGCACAATTCCTTCCAATAGTCAACTTGCTCAAAGGGAATCTGTTCCACAGGAGCGCCGGTTATGATGAGGCCGTCGTACTTGTGCTTGAAGAGTTCCCCGGAAGGAATGTAAAAGCGGTCGAGGTATTCGTCAGAAGCGTTGCGGTATGTGTGGCTTTCCATCCTGATAAGCGAAACGTCCACTTGCAGCGGCGTGTTTGACAAAAGGCGCAAAAGCTGGGTTTCCGTAGTGGACTTTGTTGGCATAAGGTTGACCACCGCGATTTTTAGGGGGCGGATGTCCTGCGCCATCGCGCGGCCTTCGGTCATTACGAATATGTTTTCGCTTTCGAGAACCTTTTTTGCTGGCAAGTCGCTCTGGATTTTTATCGGCATGGGGAACATTCTAGCGCAAAAAAAAAATTTGCGCTATACGAAAAAGCGCGGGCGTCCGATAAAAGTTTCTTATCGCGGGTTATAGGCGGAACTTATGCCAAGTTACATGAAAGGGTTGCAAAGCGCAAAAAAAATGGCCCTCCCCGCTTGGAGGAAGGCCGAATGCGCAAAAGGCGCCGTTAGTTGCAAAGCGCTAGTTTGCGTCCTGAGATGTCCAACCGCTTGGAATGCCATCAGCGCCAGTTGTCCAGCCAGTCATGCCGCTAGCCTTTGTGAACGTTCCGGGCGGCGTTCCTGTAGGAACATCTTTTACCCAATCTGTCGTACAGTCACTCGCGCTAATGTCAGTTGCAAGGCACTTAATTTCCTTAAGAGCCGTGCATCCGGTGAACATTTGCCGATAGCATAAGTCCGCAAGCGTGGTTGCAGGCAAATCCGGCGCTTTTGTCAAGCTGGTACATCCTTCGAACATAGCGCTATAACAGTTTACCTCAAGCGTTGTTGCGGGCAAGGCGGGCGCGCTTGTCAAGCTGGCGCATTCTTTGAACATAGCATTATAACAGCCTTCCACAAGCGTGGTTGCGGGCAGCAAAGCGGGCGCGCTTTTCAAGCCGGTACAACCGTAGAACATAGCGCTATAACAGGTTGGCGCAAGCGTGGTTGCGGGCAAAGCGGGCGCGCTTGTCAAGCTGGCGCATCCTTTGAACATATTATTATAACAGTTTACCGCAAGCGTTGTTGCGGGCAGCAAAGCGGGCGCGCTTTTCAAGCCGGTACAACCGGAGAACATATCACTATAACAGTTATCCGCAAGCGTTGTTGCGGGCAAGGCGGGCGCGCTTGTCAAGCCGGTGCATTTTTGGAACATAGAATTATAACAGAATTGCACAAGCGTGGTTGCGGGCAAAGCGGGCGCTCTTGTCAAGCCGGTACAACCGTAGAACATCCAACTATAACAGGATTGCGTAAGCGTGGTTGCGGGCAAGACAAGGTTATTTGAAGGGTGGTTTTTGATCTTGTTTCCATTAACATAAAACAACATATAAAAAGCACGTGCGCTTGCCAATTCCCTAGCATTAGGATTCCATTCACCGGAGGTTGCATCATACGTTACAAGGCTCATTACATTGCCGTAGACATAACAGTCAGCGTCGCAAGAGATTTTAAACGGCTTAAACTCTGTGCTGCCAGTTGTCTCCGCAAAAAGGCTAACCTTGCCGCCGGCTGAAACGGTTATCGAATCCTCCGAAGCGTCCGTCTTTGTTTCGCCGCCGTCAAAAGAATATTTTAGAGTTGCAGGCTTGTTTATAAAGGTGATTGTTCCTCCACTTCCTTCACTGGGAAATTCAAATGTGAGCGGAATAGTCACAGGATCCTTTACCTCAAGGGTATACGAAGCCGATTTTGTTTCATACGTGTACGCGGCGCTGTCAGAAACAGTGGCCCTTATTGTCGTTGTTCCGGCCGCCTTTATTGTGACTTCTCCTGTTGTAACGTCAACAGTCGCGACATTAATGTCGGACGAACCGTAAACCACAACGCCGTCGCCTGTCTTTGTCAGCGGATTTGTAAAAGCCGCGTCTCCAACGGTTTTCTTAACGCTAGTCGTCGCGTAGCTGACGCTTCCGGCCTTCTTTCCGCCACCGCCGCCAGAACCGCCGCCGCCAGGGACGTACGGCAACGGGTCGCTGGAATTGCTGCATCCAGCGGCGAACAGCGCCAATCCAAAAACCGCGCAAATCGCGGCAATCTTTGCAATTTTTCTCATAAACTACCTCCTAGCAAGAAAAATTTAAAAACAAAAAGCCCGCGCGCAAAGACGTTTTTTGTCCTGCGACGCGGGCGCCGTTAAAGGATTTAGATACAATCCTTCTATTGATTGATTGATTGATTGATTGATTGATTGATTGATTGATTCTGCGGCGCGCGCTTTGTTATGTCAATAGGTTTTGACATTTTTTTTGAGAAAATTTCATTATTTTTCACGCCGTTTTGCAACATGGGTATAATTGTCACACGATTCTTTGAATTTGTCAAGAAAACTTTTTTTTTATTTTACGAACAAAAAATTTGCGCCATATCAAACGCGCAAAGCAGCCGATAGAACTTTTTTATCGCAGCCCAAGCATAAACAGACAAAAAAAGGGCGGCCTCCCTTTTCAGGAAGACCGCCTGAGCTTGCGCGAAATCAATCCGCGTGACTAGTCAGAGTCTTTTGCAAGACGGACAGCCGCGCCTTTATAGCGGGTCCAATTGGGGAATTCGTTAGAGAAACCTGAACTGGTAAAACTTGCGTTATACGCCGAATACGTGTTGCTGCTAGTAGCTGACCAATAGAATCCAACATCAAGCGTATCCACTGATGAGCCATCGCGCCTTCCTGTTACAGGAAGGAAGACCGCGCCGGCGCTTTCCATAACCGCCCATTGTTCGGCAGTGTAAGAATTGGTTGTATATTCGCTTGCGGCTCCAGCGGTAAAGCTAACGCCTGCCGGGAGCGTCCAGGCGTCAGGAAGAAGAATCCAGCCAGCCACATTGTTTACTGTCGCGGCGCCTTTTTTGCTGTCAGCGCCCGCGCGAGTTTTTACAACATAATTCCATTCGTCCATGGTAAGCGTTCGCCAGCCGTAGTTGGCGACGTTTCCGCCGTTACTGATGGCATTAGTTCCCCAGTCGTTGAGCGCCTCGCCGGCAACGTTTCCGTAATCACTGTTGGTTTGGCTGTTGGAAATTCCAAAGGCCGCCATGCCTGTGAATTCGGAATTCGCGCCAACCCAGCCAAAGAGGTCAACCGAACCGTTACCAGAAACAGTTCCGTTGCCGTCGATTGAAGTGTTGGCGGCCGCGTCGCCTACAGCGTCATACTGATGGTCGGCAAAAGACCAAGTCCATGACGAGCCGTTGTATGTCGCCCGCAGGTTTCCCTTTGAAAAGTAAACCTTCTTTGTCTCGCTCACGCTGAACAAGCCGTCGATTCCGCCAGCAGTATTGTAGTAAGTTGCCGCAACCGTAACGTTGCTCGCAGGCATTTTGAACGTGGTCTCCACGCTTGTCTCGCTGGCAAAGGTCACGCCCGTGGTCAAACTTATCCACTTGCCAAAGACCTTTCCGGACTCCGGGGCGTTGGCTTTGACTGTGATTGTAGCGCCGGCGGCCGCCTTTGTCGGAGTGGCCGTTCCGTTTGTGAAGGTCTGGACTACAGGAATGTATGGCGTGTCGCTTGAATTGTTGCATCCAGCGGCGAAAAGCGCCAACATGGCTAAAATGGAAAGGCTAGCTAATACCCCCCCCCCTACAAAAATTTAGTAATCTTCTCATGCGTTCTCTCCTTGCATGCTTGAATCTTGCGCGCGCATCAATTTATAAAACCGCGCAAACAATGCGTTATTTTAGCACGGCTTTTTCCAAAACGCAAGGAATTTTTTATTCTACCGCGCGCAAAAAAATTTGCTCCATCGCAAATTCCGTGTTATAATTATAAAAATACAAGGAGGAGATTATGTCAGACATATTGAAGGAATACCGCTACGACGGAAGCGAAAAGCTCAACCTTAAAAAAGTTTGCCACGATTCAGGCGACCGCAAGGAACAAAAGGCAAAGCTGATAAAAAAGACCGAAAAAAACTTGCAGGAAATCGCCGACTTGCAAGAAAAGCTTTACGCCGAATCCAAGGAATCGGTTTTGATCGTCTTGCAGGCCTTGGACGCGGCGGGCAAGGACAGCACCATAAAGCACGTTCTTTCCAGCGTGAATCCGCAAGGCATAATCGTCCACAGCTTTAAAGGCCCCAACTCGACGGAAGAAAGCCACGACTTTTTGTGGCGCTACCACAAGCGCCTGCCCAGCCGCGGCATCATGTGCATTTTCAACCGTTCCTACTACGAGGAAGTTTTGGTCGTAAACGTCCACGAATTTTGGAAGGGCTACAAGATGCCAAAACGCACGCTGACAAAAGACTACATCAAGAACAAGTACAAGGACATTTGCTCTTGGGAAAACTACCTTTACGGGAACGGATACCGCATCGTAAAATTTTTCTTGAACCTTTCAAAGGACGAGCAAAAAAAGCGCTTCTTGGAACGAATCGACCGCAAGGAAAAGAACTGGAAGTTCAGCCCCAACGACATAAAGGAGCGCGCTTACTGGGACAAGTACCAAGAGGCGTTTGAGGACGCTATCAACGCCACTAGCACCAAGGACTGCCCTTGGTACGTTTTGCCGGCCGACCAAAAGTGGTACACGCGCTACCTTGTAAGCGAAGTTTTGGTACAGACCCTGCGCGACATCGCGCCCGAATTCCCAAAACTTCCCGACGACGACAAGAACCGCTTGGCCGACTGCAAGGCGCTTCTTGAAGCGGAAGGCGGAAGCGTTCCCGCCAAAAAGGAAGCGAAAAAAGAAAAGGCGCCCAAAGCGGAAAAGCCCAAGAAAGAAAAGAAAGAGAAGAAGTCCAAGAAGGAAGCGAAAGACGCGGACAAAAAATGATTGAAAGCCCGCGACAATCGCGGCAATCAATATAGAAAATTCTTAGGAGGAATTTTATGGCAAAGAGCAGCTTGAAAGGCTTGGATTGGATTGTCAAAATCATCTTGGTTTTGGTTTATGACGTTTACGGAATTTTGCGCCGACTCACAAGCGGAAAGCCGGTTCCAATCATCGTCGGCTTGTTGCAGATTTTCACGGTGAACCTTGCCGGAATCATTTGGCTGATTGACTTGATTACAGTCATCTTCAGCAAAGAAGTTACGGTCTTGGCGGACTAAGAGCGCCGTGTTCATTACCAAAATTTCCGCCGCAAAAATCGTTTGCAAGACCTTAATTGCGGCGGCCGTTCTTTTATTTTCAGGCTGCGAGAGACAGATGGCTCCGCAGTCTGAATTTGTTTTGGGAACGGTGTGTTCCATAAATCTTTACGAGGCGGGAAGCGCGGATCTTTACGGAACGCTTTTTTCCCGCCTTCGCCAGTTGAACGACATCTTCAACAATTATTCCGACTCGTCCGAAATTTCGCGCGTCAACCAAAACGCCGCCGCCTCGCCCGTCCATGTGAGCCAAGATTTTTTTGTCGTCCTAAAAACCGCGCTGGACTTCGCCCGCTTGACAGGCGGCGCCTTTGACCCAACCGTCGGCCCGCTGGTAAAGCTTTGGGGTTTTGGAAAAGAACCGCGCGTTCCCAGCCAAGAAGAAATCGACGCGGCCAAAAAACTTGTGGGCTGGCAAAATGTTTTGATTGACCAAAACCGCGCGGCGAACGCAAGCCCAAAAGAGTTGGAGGCGCCCGCCTCAAACGACAAGGGTTCGCAAGACCAAAATCCCGCCGCCGGGCCGTACGTCCGCTTTACAAAAAGCGGCGTCCGCCTGGACCTCGGCGCGATAGCGAAAGGCTACGCGGCGGACTGCTTGGTTGACATATTGCGCGAGCGGGGCGTCCAGCGCGCCTCGCTTTCCTTGGGCGGAAACGTTTACGTTTACGGCAAAAAGCCCGGCGGCTCTTTGTGGAACGTTGCCGTCCGCAACCCGGAAAAGCCCGGCCAAAACAGCTTTATGCTAAAAACGCAAAACGCCACGGTCGTCACAAGCGGCGCCTACGAACGCTTTTTTGTTCAGGACGGAAAAACTTACGGCCACATCATTGACCCGGCCACAGGCTTTCCAGCCCAAAGCGGCTTGGCCAGCGTAACGATTGTAAGCCAAAACAGCATGGTCGCCGACGCGCTAAGCACAAGCCTTTTTGTTTTGGGAAAAGAAAAAATTCCCGCCATAAAAAAAAGCGCGCTGGCCGGCGACTTTGATTGCGTCTTGGTTGACGAAAGCGGAAAGGCCTGGGCAAGCGAAGGCCTAAAAGGCCGCCTTACTCCGCTTGGCGGCGCGAATATTGAATGGTTTTAGGGATAAGAAGAAGATTAATTACCTTCGCTTAAAGCCTTGTCTAAATCTCTTCTTCCATAAATAACATGAATCACAGTTGCAAACTCATCTTCGCCAACTTTATTCACTACATAAAATATCGAATAATTATTTACAGAAAAATAGCGAACTCCTCGCGAACGCCAAGGCTCGTTTGGATATAGATGGTAACTTTCACTCATAAATTCCAAATCTTCCATAGCTGAATAAAGTCTTCCCAAAACAGAATCAGCGTTTATCTCTGATTGAAGAACATTTAGAACATACGAATAAATATTTGAAAGATCTTCCTCAGCTTGGGCTGAGATTACTACTTGACAATGCATTACGCAAAACGCCTCTTTATATCAGCGAACGTTTCTTTTAAAGGCTTTGTCCTGCCGTGAAGCATGTCGTCATATCCCTTTTGCATTTTTAAATTAAACTCATCATCATTTTCCATAAGAGAATTCATCTTGCTCAATCCATACTGATAAAGAAGAAAAGTCATATATTTTGAAACATCTTCAAGGCAAGCCTCTGGCAAAGTTTTTACTTGTTCAACAACAGCTTCGTAAGACATATCGCGCCTCCTGCCTAGATTATAGCGCGCTTTTAGCTTTATGTCATCAAAAAAAATTGCCCGCGCTAAGGCGGGCAATTTTTTTTACATTTCTCCAATGCAGCCTGTCTTACGCGGCAGCCTTCTTCTTAAAGTACAGCAATGTCGCGATCATCGCGGCCTAGCGCCCGCCACGGCGCGGGGCGGCCGGCCTTTATTCCACCTTTAACAATTCCATCTTCTTGTCCAGAGACCTTATGTATTCTTCCTTGTAGATTTTGTCGGCCTGGGCGTTGAAGCGCGTCTTTATGCCGCTGACAATTGTCTTTGCCTCGTCATACTTAATTTCGCTGACCTTTGGAAGGTATGTCCGCGAATAGCAGAACGTCTTTCCGCCGGACTCAAACTGGACGACCACAATCACATACAGCTCCGGCCGCTTTTTTGGTATTGCCCAGCAGACTCTGC
>CADBBB010000005.1:88625-187577 GCA_902792795.1 uncultured Spirochaetaceae bacterium
CCAGTCATTGTTGAGAACGCGCTCGCCGTAAAAAATTTGCGGCTCCACGATAAAGCTTAACTCAGCGGCATTGCTGTCAAATCTGAGCTCCTGGCCGTAATAATGAATGTCCGCCTTTGAGCCGTAATTCTTGTAAGCAAGGCCGTCAAAAAGCTTTAAGTCGGCCTCTTTGTACTCATCCGCTGTTTTTACGCTTATCAAAAGCGTGTCGCCTCCTAGGTCAAGAATCATGCTATCTAGATAGCCATTAGTAGTCAATCTGTACTTAGAGAAATCTATGTCGTTGACCTCAGAAATGCCGATGGTCGTTGACAAGGCATACTTAGGGGTGTCAAGGCTTCCAATTCCAAGCGCCTCCCTAAAGGCTGTGTTTTGGGTTTTGTTGCCGTTGTTTTCATATATTCCGCAGAAGGAAAGAACCTTTACATTCGCCGCGTCGGGGAAGACATCTCTGTTTATGGAAACTTCAAAGGAAGTTGGGTCGTAAAAATAAGGCATGCGGGCGCCGTCTCCCATGTCAAAGACAAGTTCCGAGTCCCAGTTATAATCGCCATATTCATCTCTTGTTGATGGGCGAAGATATATAGCTGTAGTCTTGTCATCATATTCACGTTGGCCATCTCTCATAGTATAGCTTGTGGTGCTAGTAACCCGCCTGTTGGAGATAAAGTAAATGGCGGGCGACTTGTCTATGTTCCACACGCCCTTTCCGACATTGGAGTTTGGGTTGAAGGCGGTCTTTTCCATAGTGAACTGCTTTACGTTGGTGGCCACGTCCGACTCAAGGTAGCCTGTGGTGTTGGCCGTGGCGTTTAGCTTTAGATCCAGCTTTCCGCTCAGACTGTCCTGCTGCGCTTGTCCGGATCCGCCCGAGCCGCCTTTTGTCGCCCTTGAGGCTATGTTGAACGCGGCGGAAGCCCAAAGCCCCACGGGCTCCAGCATTCCCAAAACTCCGCCTTCGAGCGACGCCTTGGCTGTGGCCGCCGACGCCTTGCTGATGTCTCCCAGCGCGGCGCCGATGTCGCCAAGCGTTCCGCTAACTCCGTTGGAAGAGGCCGAAAGCTTTGCCCTGTCAATTTTTCCGCTAAAGTCGCCCCCGATTTTTCCCAAAATGTCCGTGCCCAAGGTCACGCTCGTCTTGTTGTTGGCGCGGCAGGCAATCTGTATGGACGAGCCGTCCGTGTAAAAGCTCTTTCCTGTGTAGGCGGACATGTCCACGTCAAAGGCGTACCAGCCTTGCGTCATCGTGTGGCGCTCTATGCCGGAATACGGGGTCACGAGAAAATGGAAAGTCTTGGAGGCGTTCCCCGCTCCGAGCAAGTTGACGTTTGTCTTGACGTCCGTCTCCATTGGAATTCCGTAGCCCAGCGCGGCGTAATAGGCGGGGTTCTTTGCGCCGTCCGTTCCCAAAACAACCTCAAAGGCAAAGTCTGTGGCCGTGCTGGCGACTTCCTTGTTGTAATAGTAAAAGATTCGCAAAACGCCTGTGTATTTGTTGTAAAGGCCAAAGTAGTTGGCGTCCGGGTGGCCGTCCTTGTTCATAAGGTTAAAGGCAACTTCCCAGCCGTCCTCTTTTTTGACGTCCAGGCGGATTGAGTCTGGCATCAGGGTTGAGGAAAACTCCGCGTTCCAAGGCGCCTCGATTTTTGTGTCAAGCTTTCCGCTGTCGTTGATGCAAAGGAATTGCTCCGTTTCCCAGTCGTCGAGAAAGTTTGTTGACTCGGTGTGGGGTTGCGGCGTGGGCGTTGGCTGCGTTCCTGTTCCGCCTGACGGCAGGATTAGCGGCGAGCCGCTTTCGTTCGAGCAGGAAAAGTTTATTGCCAAAAATAGCGGCAATAGGCAAAGGCAGGCAAGGCTTAAAAATTTTTTCATATTGCTTCCTCCAAAAAATTGTGAAAAAGGCCCGCGCAAATTTTGCAAGGCAAAAAACCGCGCGGGCCTTTTTTGAGAAGTTGAAATGCTGTCGAAAAATTCGCCCCTAGCGGGCTAGGCGCAATGGTGGCGGGCAGTTGAGCAGTTGAGCAGTTGAGCAGTTGAGCAGTTGAGCAGTTGAGCAGTTGAGCAGTTGAGCAGTTGAGTTTAAAATTTGCCAAAATTTTTGTCAACACCATATTGACAGTCTAGCGCGATTTTGAGGAAAAAGCAAGGGATTTTTTTGCTCTAGACACAAAAGCCCCCTCGCCGGCAACTTTGAATGCGTTTGCGTTGACGCGGACGGCAAGGCCTGGGCAAGCGAAAGCCTCAAAGGCCGCCTTACTCCGCTGGGTGGACAAGTGGTGGAGTGGTTTTAGAGAGAGAGGAAATCTATATCAGCCTATACATTTGCAAAAGTTCCTTGTCCGCCTTTGAAATTATTTTTTGGCTTAACATTCTAAAACCTTGCGATTTGTAAAAGTCAACAAGTTTTTCTATTGGCTCGCATTCCAAAAAGGTGATAAGTCCTCCGACTTGGCTTTGAATGGAGCGGACGAATTCCAACGCGATTCCCATAAGATTTTTTCCGGTTATCGACGCAAAACCTTTGTTGAAGTTTTTAGAGAATTGGGCTATCAGAATCGCGGGAACAATAAAACTGTTGTTCACTTTGTCGGACAATGTGCTGAGGACCAGGCATTCCTTCTCTCTTGCCAATTATTTATTAAGGTCCTCATTTCTTCCTTTGTAGGTTCGTAATATGAAGCGGAAGATGCTTTGGGCTGCTTGGCGTTCTCGTCAAACGAATCAAGCATATCTACAAGACCTTTGGCTTCTTCGCGAGTCGAAATTACAAAATCTTTGTACAAGCTAGATGTCGCCATGCAAACCTCCTTTACTATAATATAACATAACTTCTCAAAAAAATCTAGATTATTTATAAAAAATCGCGGCCACACCGACCGCGATTTTCAAAAGATGTCCGGGTCAAGCCCGAACATGACAATGGCGTTACGCCGCAGACTTCTTCTTAAAGTACAGCAAGGTCGCGAACAAAGCCGCAAGACCAATTACCCAAGAAATGATTCCGCTGGGAAGCAAGCCCAAGCCGCGAGTGAAGCCCGCGACGATGTATGTGACGAACGAAACGGCGGCTACAACAAGCGCGTAAGGCAGCTGCGTGGACACGTGCTTGACGTGGTCGCAGTTGGCGCCGGCGCTGGCCATAATCGTTGTGTCGCTAATCGGCGAGATGTGGTCGCCGCAAACAGCGCCCGCCATGCAAGCGGAAATAGAAATGATTCTAATCGGGTCGCTTGCGTCCGGGAAAGCCGCGATGCAAATCGGAATCAAAATGCCAAAGGTTCCCCAAGAAGTTCCGGTGGCAAAGGCAAGGCCGCAAGCGATGGCAAAGATGATGGCGGGCAGCATGTTCTTAAGGCCCTGCGCGCTTCCGCCTACGAGGCCGGCGACGTATTCCTTGGCTCCGAGCGAGTCAGTCATAGCCTTCAATGTCCACGCAAGCGTAAGAATCAAAATCGCGGGAACCATCGCCTTAAAGCCGTCGGGCAGGCAAGACATAATCGACTTGAACGAAATGACCTTTCTGCAAAGGTAGAAGACAACCGTAATCACGAGCGCGGCGAATGAGCCGAGCACAAGGCCGACCGAAGCGTCGCTTGCGGCAAAGGCTTCGACAAAGTTGAGGTAGGCGGGATTGGCGACCATCGTTCCTTCGGCCTCGCCGGCAACTTGGGCGGCAAAGAAGTTTCCGGTGTAAATCATTCCCAAAACGCAGAAGACAATCAAAGCCGCGATCGGCAAAACCAAGTCGATGACCGAAGCCTTAGGGTTTTCGGACTCTTCGTATTCCTTTTCGGACTTGTCTTCCATTTCTTTTTCGGCCTTGGCCATAGGTCCAAATTCAAAATTGCGGGCGGCCAAGAAAAGCGTCATCGCGATTGTGAAGAAGGCGTAAAAGTTGAATGGAATGGCCTTGCAGAAAAGCGCGATTCCGTTCTCGCCCTCGCTTACAAAGCCGGAGACTGCGGCGGCCCAAGAGCTTATCGGAGCGATAATGCAAATCGGCGCGGCGGTGGCGTCAATCAAGTAAGCCAGCTTGGCGCGCGAAACCTTGTACTTGTCGGTGACCGGCTTCATGACCGAGCCGACTGTAAGGCAGTTAAAGTAGTCGTCGATGAAAATCAAGATGCCCAAAAAGATTGTGGCGATTTGCGCGCCCGCCTTTGACTTGATATGCTTTTTGGCCCATTCGCCAAAAGCCTGCGAGCCGCCCGCCCTGTTCATCAGCGCGACCATCGTTCCCAATACTACAAGGAAAACCAAGATGCCGACATTCCAACTGTCGCTGAGCTGGGCAATCATTCCTTCCTTAAAGATGTGGGTGAAAAATCCCGTAAAGCCGCTGGCAGCGCCGATTGCGTAAAAGGCGCCGCCAATCGCAACTCCGATGAAGAGGGAAGAATAGACTTCCTTTGTAATCAAGGCCAGCGCGATCGCCACGATGGCCGGCACAAGCGATAGAAAACTTCCTGTCATTTTTTTAACTCCTAGTTTTTAACTTGAGAAAAATCAGCCATCAAGGGAGCGCTTACGCCCGCCTTTTCCAAATGCTCGATTACCGCAATCGCGTAGTGAACCGCGTCCAGCGAATCCGGCGAGCAATAGGTCTTAAGTTCTTTTAGAACTTTAATCGCTTCATTGTTTGTCATACAAACTCCTTTTTTATATTATGCGCCAAGTCAGGCTGTTTTGCAAGAGGATTTTTTTTGAGGAGGAAGGAATTTGAAGGATAATGAGAGTCAGGAAATGTTGAAAAATTTATTCAGCGCGTTTTTCACTGCCGCCCAATTTTCTGGCAAAGCGAAAAACAATGGCTGCATGCGCTTCCAATCCAACTCGTATCCGTATGAATGTCTGAACACGTGGCGGAATCCAAGATACTCTCTAAGCGGCTTGAAAAGCTCTTGCGGCAAAATCGGCCCATGAAAATCTGTCTTTTCAAACATATCCGTGAACAAATCGCTGTGCCACATATTGCCGGAAAGCGTTTTATTATAAATTGATTTATAAATAAGGTTGAACACGCTTTCAATGCCGCCATAATATGAATGAAGAATTGAACCAATTGCGTTTAATTCAACAAAATCCGGCTCGGCAATTTTGCATTTTGAAAGAAGAACGGAAGATTTTTCTACAAGATTGTCTATTTTTGAAATTTCAAGCGCGGCTTTTTGTTTTGTTGCGTCATCCAATTTGCTTCAACTCCCCAACGCGCCGCAACAATTCAAAAAAATCTTTTTGAAAATCAAAATCCACTAAATCGACAGGCATTCGCAAAGCCCGCTCCAAATCATAATGAATGCCAAAAAAAGAGCCTTGCGGCAAACCGCGAACGCCCAAATCCAAGTCTGAATTTTCATTGGCGCGTCCAGTCGCTTGCGAGCCAAAAAGATAAATTTCGGAGCAACCTGCGTCTTTGAGAATTTTTGCCGCTTGAACAAGTTTTGCCGCGTTCATACTGTTAGTATAACACAAGCTTGTCGTTTTTTCAATAATACACCAGCAAATATTCGCCGCGGGGGGTAAAGCCCAGCGACTTGTAGAGAGCGAGGGCGGCGGCGTTTTCTTGCTTGGCGTAAAGGCTAAAGTTGTTGATGCCGTGGGCCTGAGAGCGCTTGATTATTTGGCTGACCAAAAAAGCGGCGCGGCCCTTTTTTCTTTCGGAGGGAATTGTGTAAACGCCGCCGATCATGCAGTAGCGCCGGCCGCTTGCGGCGATTCGGGCTTTTGCGATTGGGCGGTCGCCGTCATAAAGCGCGAATGTTTGGCCTTGGCCTAGTTCATGCTTAAAGGCCGCCGCAAGGGCCGCGTCGCTTATGTCAAACGATTTTGGAACGACTTCCTCGCGCTGGTAGCCCAACTCAAGCGGGAGAAGGCTTTCGTAATCCGCGGCCGTCGCTTGGACAACGCGCAAATCTTTTGCAAACCCAGAGCCGCCGCCCGCGTTAAGGTTTTGCGACGCCTTTTCGTTTTCAGCGCCGCCATTTTGGTCTTGCGAACAATTTTGGTCGCAATCGCGCGTCATCAAAAAATACTTGTTGGTCACGCTGGGGAGCATCGGCGATTTTTTGTTCTTTAGGATGTTGCGCAAAAATATAGAGCCGGCCGCTTCTCCGTTGACGCAAAAAGGCTCGTTGGATTCAAAAAATTCCATGAGGGGACGCTGCGCCTCGCTGCAAACTTTTTTGTCAAAGGCACTTTTGTATTTGGCAAAGGGCAGGCAATGAAAAAGTGAGCGCTTTTTTTTAAGGCAAAAAAGGCCGGCGAATTTTTGGCCTTGCAAATCACTGCCGCTGTTCGCGCGAGCTTGGTCGCGAGCGCGATTGCCCGCTCGCTTAAGCGAGCAAGTAGATAACTTCTTTTCGCAAAACGGCAACGCCGTAATGTTGCGGCTTATGCGGCAATCTAGTATTGCCGGCTTGCTTTCGTTTTCAGTGCCGCTCGTCTGTGAAGCCTCTTGATCCGCATAATAAAGCGCCCAGCAATTCGTTCCGCCCCGCAAAAGTTCCGAGGCAAGGTTGACGCATTCAGATTCGTAAGGCTGTATAAAAGAAAGGGCCTCTTCCCCCTGTTCCGGAAGAAGAGGCTTTACAATGACTGGCATTTATTAGTCAGGCATCTTTTTGTAGTTATCAAATTCCGCGAGCATCTGCGCGTCCTTGTTCTTGTCCAAGAGGCTCACTACGACAGCGACAATCAAGTTAAAGGCAAAGGCCGGAAGAATTTCGTAGATGTCAAAAATTCCGCCTGAAAGATTGTGCCAAACGACAACCGTCACGCCGCCAACGACAAGGCCCGCGATGGCGCCCTTGTTCGTGATTCCGCGCCAGTAAAGAGCGAGCAAGACGAGGGGGCCAAAGCTTCCGCCAAAGCCCGCCCAAGCATAGCTTACCAAGCCAAAGATTGTGCTTGTCTGGTCAAGCGAAAGAACAAAGGCGACGGCCGCGATCAAGAAAACAGTGACGCGGCTGATTTTAAGAACAGTCTTTTCGTCGGCGTTGGGATTGATGAGGCCTTTGAAAATGTCCTGGCTTACGGCGCTTGAGGCGACCAAAAGCTGGCTGTCGGCTGTGCTCATAGAGGCAGCCAAAATCGCGCACAAGAAAAGTCCCGCGATAAAGGCAGGATACATTTTCATCATTGTCACGCTGAAAACGGTCTCAGCCGCTCCGCCTGACAAAACATTAGGAAGCAAGTAAACGGTTCCCAAAGTTCCGATGATAAAGGTTCCGATGTAAGAAACAATCATCCAAGTGATTCCGACGCGGCGCGCTGTCGTCACTTCCTTGTTGGAACGGATTCCCATAAAGCGGACAATTACGTGAGGCATTCCAAAATAGCCCAAGCCCCAAGCCATCGCGCTGATGATTGAAACCAAGCTGAAATTTTTGTTGGCGGTGAACTTTTTCAAAAGCTCGTCGCCAAAGTTTCCGCTCATGGCCTTGCCGATAAAATCCTGCGCCTGGCCAACGGCGTGTCCGGGTCCGCCCAAAGCGAACACGATTATGACGGAAGAAACCACAAAGGCCACGAAAATCAAAGTTCCCTGAATGAAGTCGGTGGTGCAAACGGCAAGGTAGCCGCCCATAATCGTGTAAGACAAAATCACGACAAGGCCGATTACAAGGCCCACGTTGTAGGGAAGGCCAAAGACGGAGTTGAACAATTTGGCGCAAGCGACAAAGCCGCTGGCAACGTAAATCGTGAAGAACAAAACAATGAAGACAACCGACACGACGGAAAGAACGCGGCTCTTGTCCTTAAAGCGGTTTGTCAAAAATTCCGGAATTGTGATTGAATCGCCAAACGCGATTGAACACTTTCTCAAAGCTTTGGCCACAAAAAGCCAGCTGAGGTAGGTTCCCAAAATCAAGCCGAGCGCGGTCCAGAAAGTTTCCTTGAATCCGCCAAGGTAGCAAAGTCCCGGCAAGCCCATCAAAAGCCACGCGCTGGAATCCGAAGCCTCCGCGCTAAGCGCCGTGAACCAAGGGCCAAGCTTGCGTCCGCCCAAGAAAAAGTCCGAAGCGTTGTTGTTCTTGCTCGCGCTCGACAGTCCCACAAAAACCATCGCCGCCAAGTAAATAACAAACGCCAACAATTTTGCGATTGTCACCGAATCCATTTTTTTTCTCCTTTAACTTTATTGAAGATATTTTATTTTATTAAATTTTTGATTTCTGCGCAATATGAGGGCGGGATGAGTTTTGGCGGGGGCCGCCGCCCCCTCGGCTTCAATTCGTCGCCCCGCAACGCCCCCTATTTAGCCATAAGAGCGTTGGCCTAAAAATTACATACAGCCATTTTTTCCTTTTCGGTTAATCCTTATATGCTTTTTTTACCAAGCGTTTTAACCAAAAGAGCATTTCTTTTTTCTTAGAATAATATTAAAATCTTGCCCATAGGAGTTGTTTATGTTGAATTGCAACAATTGTAAATCAACAATACTGGATATCTTTATAAAATCTATGGGCGAAGGATTTCCAGAAGTTTTGTTCCGGCATTATAACAATGAGAGGGGTAAGAATTCCAACAACTTTAAGCAAAAGTTGGCAAAAATGAAAAATGGCGACGAAATGTGCCTTAGTGAAATGACTACAATGATAAACGACGCATTATGTGAGTTTTGCCAATTTGATGATGACCAGAAATTTTCTGAATCTCGCGGCTCAGATAAATATTTCAATTTGTATTTTGAAATATGGCCTGCATTTACAAGAACAAACCACTTCTTGGATTCAGAAAAATACGAAACTATTGCCGGAAATGAAAAAGATATTATAGCGTACACTTTATCCGATAGTTTGATTAAAACTTTTCAGAAAATATGCAACAAAGAATATGCCGATAATTGTATGCCGAGCAATGAACCAAAAGTCTTATTTTATAAAGATGATGATAAAGACTATAAAGAAGATGATAAAGACTTTAAAAATTGGAAAGAACGTTGCTTTCGTCCAGAATTCTATTCTTCATTTTCAGATGTTCTGAAAGAAGCGAGGAATAACAAAACATTTTACAAATGGCCGATTGATGAATTCAAAAAGAACATAAAAAATAAATATGAAACCGTCATGTCAAAAGTATTTGGAGATGACTATTATTCTTATGTCGCAAAACTAAAAACAAAAAAAGATTCTAGGAGATGGACTTCTTTTGAAAAACTTTTTGGGAATAAAACGAATGATAAAGAACTAGACGATATGGTAAAAAAGACAGATATCCTAGCTGACTATCAAATCTTTCAATCTAGAATGTTAGCGGCATATTTCTTAGAAAATTTTCGAGCCGTTCTGCCAGATTATGTAGGACAAGAAAACGCAGATAAAATGTGGAAAATATTTTATGCAATTATTGACAATGAAAAATTACAAAACTTGGAGGTGGCATTCAACATCAAAACAGATTACTCTTGCGGAAACTGATTTGCCAAGGCCAAGATTTTTTGCTTGATGTCGTGGGAAATGCTCGCAGCGGTTTGGCTTAGGCGTCCGTGGACTATTTGGTCAATTTGGCTTAGCGGAAAGCCGTTTAGGTCGAGGGATTTTTCATCGGCGAAAAAGAAATTCGGCGGAACATTAAGAATGGAACAAAAAGTTTGAAGCAATTCCGCGCTCACAAAGGACGAGCCGCTTTCCAGCGCTCCGATGTGCTTTACGCTCACGTCGGCCTTTTCGGCCAGCTCCTCCTGCGAAAGCGAGCGTTCCTTCCTGTATTTGCGCAAATTGGCCCCAAACAACTTTTTAATGTCCATATTTTGAGTATAAACAAAACCTTTAAGGTTAGAAACCAAACAAAATCTCCTATTTTGAAGTTCTACCACTAATGAAAGGTTGTGTTTTGAAGAGTTTAGTAGTATAATAGGTTATATTTTGCCTTTTTGGAGGAACTGTATGAAAAAAAAGATTAAAATCGCTCTTGCGGCGGCTCTATTGTCGTTCCAGACTTTTTTTGCGTTTGCGGAATTAAATTACATTGAAGTTGGCTCCATTTCAAACGCGCCAATAGTTATAATCACGAAACTATCCGATTTTGAATTGCTTATAACCAAAAACAACGTCTCAACCGCGTTTCTCCGCTCTTCCGACGGAGCGATGTTTATAAATGCTGGAGGAAGTTATTTTGCTTACAACCTAAAATTTTACACAAGCATTTCAGACTTTAAGACAGGCGAAAGCCTTGGATTTAAGAGCGGAAAAGAATACTATGAAGCAAAGAACCTTGAGCTTCCGACAGCAGAACTGTATAGCTACTACAAGCAAAATTCTTTCAAAAGTTCAGCGGACTGCATAAAGGCAAAAGAGAACGGATTTCCAGCATCGTCGGAATATTATACCGCGAAAGAACTTGGTTACGAAAAACATTCAGACTACATGGACTACCTTAATTGGACTGGCAAAGGCTACAAGTCAAAGGAAGATTGGCAGCTCGCGCAGAAAAAGGGATTCACGGACATTCACGCAAAAACTTTTTACGAATCACAAGAGCAAGGATTTGCCAATTATGACGACTACAACAAAGCACGCGGTTTGGGCTTTTCAAAGAATGATGAACTGCAAATTTACAATACAGTGACCGGCGACTTGGAAAAAATTGTAAAAGCAAAAGCTATAGAAAGAAAGCAGGCCGTCATTTATTACTTCATTCAAAAACTTCAAAAAGACGAATTTTCGTTAAGTGTATTGTCAAAATCGCTAAAAAATATTTGTAATGGGAGTGACAAGGCAACACAAAAAACCATAACCTATTTCTTAAATGAAAATGATGGAAACAATAATAGACACAACTCTTACGGAAGAAATCAAATAAACCTCGACAATCTTTTTTCGGAAAAAGAACTTCAAGTTTTTTTTGAAAAAGTTGAACCCAAAGAACTTGGAACCTATAGCAGCAAAAGCGAAATTTTCAAGAAGAAATAATATACTATAAGTAAGGAGGAACTTTATGAAAAAATTCACTATCACCATCGCAACAGCGCTTTTTGTTCTTTTTACGGGAACGGCAGCCTTTGCCGCCACAATGGATTCAAAAGTCAGGAGCGTTCCAACTCCAGTTGCCGAGCTTGTGTTCAAAAAGCCAAAGGAAGGACTTCCGCAAGTGGTCAAGCACCTAACGGCAAACGCCTCCAGCAATTCCGCAAAAGTAAAAGCGATGCACGACTGGATTTGCGACAACATCGCCTACGACACGGACATGTATTTTTCGGGCCGCGTAAGCAAGCAAGATTATGAAAGCGTCCTCAAAAAGAGAAAAGGCGTTTGCTCCGGCTACGCCAGCGTGATGAACGAAATGTGCCGCCTTGCTGGAATCGAATCAATCGGCATCCACGGATATTCCAAGGGTTTTGGCTATCGCGGAAAATTGGACAAGCCCGACCACGAATGGAACGCGGTGAACTTGGGCAACAAGTGGCAGCTGATTGATGTTTGCTGGGACGCTGGATTTGTGGACTACAAAACTTTCGTCAAGCATTACTCAACGGAATGGCTTTACAGAACTCCAGAGCAATTCATCTATTCCCACTTGCCCGAAAAAGACGAATATCAATATTTAAAAGAAATAAAAACAAAAGATCAATTTGTCAAAGATCCATACATTGCCGGAAGTTTTTTTGACTACGGCTTGGCTTTGGGAAAATCCGCGCCAAACTATTCAAACGAAATCGAAGGCGAGACTTTGTTCGACTTTAAGTTGAATAAAGGCGGAGTCGCTGTAATCGCGGACTTGTATGAAAGGGAAGGAAAGAGCGCGCTTGTTCCAAATGCTATTTGGACAGACAGAATCGGAAGCAAAGTTACAGTCAATGTTGACGTTCCCAACGAACGCCAGCACAGAGTTTACCTTTACGCAAGAAATCGCGGCGAAGTAAAAAATCCCGAGCAGTTCTACATTCCAGAATTTGAACAAAAAATATTGCCAGGCGCGCAACAATTGCTGGCTCAAAAAAAGATTACACAAACGGAATATGATTTTTTGGAAGCCTCCTATTTTAAAGTTGCAGAAAACGGCCGTTACTACCTTGCCGAAGATTTGTTCGCCTACCCGCGCAACAACGCCGTCACAAAAATTCTAAAGTTGATGAACGAAAACACAGGAAACTTTGACAACGTTTTTCATTTTGACGTAAAGGCTGCAAGCGGCTACAAGGGCTTTGGAGATGGCGTCATAAAATATCCTTCAACTTACAGCTCTTACAACGAGACAAGCAACACTCATGTAATCTCCCCCATAGCAGGAATTTTACCGCGCGGCTCCACCCAGCGCTTTGAAGTCGAATCGCAAGACTTTACTGGAATAGGAATTGTCATCGACGGCAAAATAGTTCCATTCGCCAAAAACGGAAACCGCTTTGAACTTGAAACAGAAATTCCGTTGGACATAGACACGCTTGCAGTCTACGGATCTCGCAACGGCAAGAACTACAATGGCTTGTGGTTTTATCAGGTGCAAGAAGGAGCGCCGGAAGACAGTAAAAACCAAGAACCAGCCACTGAAGAAAACGATGGCGAACAAACATCAAAAGATGAAATTCCAGATGAATACGCTGTGGCAGAAGCGGAGCTTTTTATACTTTATCAAATTTACGATGAGGCGGAAACTATTTTGGAAAAAGCGGCAAAAAAAGGAAATCCCGATGCGATGCGATTGTTGGGCGCTCTTTGCCTTGAAACCTCAGACAAACAGAAAGGCTTCTATTGGCTAGAAAAAGCTGCCGCAAGCGGAAACGCTGTGAGCGAAGATCAACTAGGAATATGCTACTTGAACGGAATTGGTGTTGAACCGAATGCTGAAAAAGCGGTCAATATTTTTAGAAACTCAGCAAATTCAGGATATCCTGGAGCAAAAGAACATATCGCTTTTGCTTATATGTTTGGAATTGGCCTGGACAACCTTACGCAAGACTGCGACGCAAAGTTTTGGATAGAAAGACTTGCCTCAAAAGGAAACCTTGATGCTCTAAACTTTCTAGGAAATATGTACAACACTGGAAAAGGAGTCGCAAAAGACCAACGCAAAGCGGTAGAAATTTATAAAGAATTAGTGAATAAGAACTACATTTATGGCTACACAAATTTAGCCTTATGTTATTTAAATGGCTATGGCGTTGACAAAGATACAAAAAAAGCAAAGCAATACCTTGAGCAAGCCGCAAGCATGGGGAGCCAAGAAGCGATAGAAATAATGGAAAATGCAAAACTCAAATAAAGCACGGAAACAGGTCTATGAAACATTATAAGATTTGGAGCACCGATGAATAATTACAAGCTTACAACGCATCCAAGATTTTGAACAAGTTCCCTGACAGATTTTTTTCCTCTTCCATCTTTTCAATCATAAATTCAGAGATAAGAAAATCATTGTATCCCTTTTCAAAATTCCGCTTTGAATTTAGGATTTTTCATTAGACGATCATAGGATGTCATAATAAGTTCCTTTCAAAGGATGTAACACTGCAGAGGCGCGTTGTCAATAATAAAAATACTTTGTTCCATTTCTATACTCCGCGGAAACTTCAACTTCAAAGGCTTGCGAAATCACATCGGCGCCAATATTACTTGCCTTTCCGTCGTACAAAATTCTTCCGCCATTCAAAAGAATGATGCGATCGCAATTCTGGACGGCCAAATTTATGTCGTGAATCGTTATAAGAATTCCGCTTGACTTTAAGTCCTTCACTTTATTTGCGATTCTAAAAAATTCTTTTTGATGCTTTATGTCCATAGCGGAACAAGGTTCGTCAAACAAATACAAATCAGCCTGCTTCATTATAGCTCTCGCAAAAACGCATCGTTGGAATTCACCGCCAGACAAATCGCTTAGAAGCCGTCCTTTAAAATCCAACAAATCGCATTCATTTAAAGTTTCAGTTAAAAGCTCATAATCCTCTTTTGCATAAACGCCAAATGGTCTAAAGGGTCTTCTTCCTTCAATTACAAAGTCCTCTGTCGTATAATAATTTGGAATGTTCAACTTTTTCTGCTGAATATAAGAGACAGCTTTGGCTCGTTCCAAAAGAGAAAAAGACTGAATGTTTTTATCATGAACAAAAACTCCGCCTTCCTGCGGACAAAGAAAACCGGCTACGACATTAAGCAAGGTAGACTTGCCGGAACCATTTTTCCCAAGAACGCCAATAATTTCTTTTTCGCGGACTGAAAAAGAAATGTCAGAAAGAATCTGTCGATTCTTTTTATACGAAAAGCTAACATTCCTTGCATCGCACAAAAGCTTCATAGCTCTTTTCTCCGTTTCAAAGCCATAAGAACAACAACAAGCGGAATTCCCAAACACGACGTTACGGCGCTTATAGGAAGAATTGTCGGATTAAGAAGCGTTTTGGAAATCGCGTCGGAGACGACCAACAGCAACGCGCCCGCGACGCTTGAAGAAATTACAAGAAGTTTTGGAGATTCCAGCCCAAGTTGCCTGCATATATGCGGAGCGACAAGCCCGACAAAACCGATGATGCCGATTATTGAAACGGAAAAAGACGCAAGCAAAGAGCAAATTGCCAAAATCAAAATTCTTTCTAGCGTAACATTCACGCCGTGCATCACTGCGTTCCGCTCCCCTTGCTGAATTATCCCCATGTCATTTGAAAAAAGCAGCGCGGTCACAAGAGAAATCGCAAACACAATAAAAAGCCTAAGAGAATCATTGAGGGTGGCGTTTGTAAGAGAACCCGCCGTCCAAAACATTATCTGATAAACCGCGTCTGGGGAAGCGTAATATTGCATCAGCGTGTTTGCGGAACTAAAAAAGAAATTTACTGCCAGTCCAACCAAAATAATATTTTTCTTGCTAACGCCCATGCATAACGAAATGGCAAGAAGAATAACGACAGACAGCGCGGAAAACGCCAATGCAAAGGCGCTTGCATTAAGCCATGCAAGGCCACTCGAAATTCCCAAAACTATGGAAAGCGCGGCGCCAAAAGCTGCGGCGGAAGAAATTCCAAGCGTAAAAGGCGACGCAAGCGGATTGTCCAAAACAATTTGCATCAACGCCCCAGCAAGCCCAAGAGCGGCTCCGGCAGTTATTGCCATCAACAATTCGGGAAGCCTTATTTTTAGGAGAATGTGAAAAAAACGCACTTCATCCATCGAACGGCTTAACGGAGTTGGAAATTGATAAAGAGAAACTAATGAAATTAAAAATAGGAAAACAAGCAGCCCAAATATTTTAAAGCAATGATTTCTTCCAAGTTTCATAATAATTGTCTATTCCATACGCAGCCTTAAAAATTTCGTTTATAGCGTTCTTATAAACATCTTCCGTGACAATATTTGGGTACGCTGTGTTGGCGTAATAATACGCTTCGGCAATCACATAAACATAATCCTTTGGAAGCGCGAAAGAATGTGTATAAAAAATTCTTTGCTTTTTCACGGCGTCAGAAAAAAGAAAAGTGGGATCAGCCATCAAATCATCTTTATGAATTCCAGACTCGGAGTAAGGCTTGTCAAGAAAGATAAGGCTAGGATTATAATCGATAAAAGCCTCTTTTGACAGTTCCGCAAATCCCCATTGGTCTACCTTATTAGCATTGGCGGCTACATTTTTCAAGCCCGCAAGTTCCAATGACAGACTGCCTTTTTGTGTCTTAAAAAAATTATTTTTTGAATTCTGGACAACAATGTAGGCGCTCTTCTTCTTCGACTCCTCAATGCTGGACACAATTTTTTCAATATTCATCTTGTGTGTTTCAAACAAATTCACCAAGCCAGCCGCCTCTTTTTCCTTGCCAAGAAGCTTTCCAACGATTAAATACAAATCAAAGTCATAGCCGTCTTTTGAAATTACGCACGCGACAGGAACATTTGTTTTTTCCTGCATCATGTCCGCCGACTCTTTGTTGCCCTTTAGCAAAATCAAATCTGGATTGAGCTCGATGATTTGTTCATAATTTGGAGACTTAGTCTTGCCGACATCTGGAATGTCCAGCAAAGTGGGATTAATATCTTTTAAAATGGAAAGCGGAAGAAAGCCTTTGGTTTTTGAATCCAGCGCCACAACAGTTTCGACGGCTTGCAGCTGTTTTACAACAACCAGCGCGTTGTCCGCCATAACAACAAGCCTCTTTGCCGGCTTTTCGATAGCCACAATTCTTTCGGCATAATCACGAACTTGTATAAGTGTCCGTTCGTCGCCTCCAGGCGCTTTTTTTGAACAAGCAAAAAACAAGGTCACAACAAATAAAACGCATAATGCCGCAGCAAATTTCTTAAAAGCCGTCAATTCAAAACTCCTTGACGATATTATACCACATATATTGAAATTTGCAATTTGATAGCGCCGATGCGGAGTTAAATTTTCACATTAAAAGGCAGCTCCCTCCACCCTTGAAACTTTCCCCGCCGCACAATACAATTCCCCTATGCCGCAACAAAATCTCGCTCAAAAAATATACGCCGCGGTGCGGTTGATTCCCAAGGGAAAGGTAGCCTCGTATTCGCAAGTGGCCGCGCTTTTGGGGAACCGCAATTTGCGCCGATACGTGGGGAACGCGCTGCACAAAAATCCAAGCAACTCCGTCACGCCTTGCCACCGCGTGGTCAACGCAAAGGGCTTTTGCTCCGGCAGCTTTGCCTTTGGCGGAAGCGGCGTCCAGCGGCAAAAGTTGGAGGCCGAGGGCGTGACATTCACTAAAGGTCATGTTGACATGGAACGGCATGCGATAAGCCAAGACGACTTTGACGCGATGAGCGAGCGCTTGCGACAGGAATGGGGAGCGGACGATGCCGAGCGCGAATAACAAAAGCCAAGTAATCCACAAAATCCCGCCGGTGTGGAACGAGCGTAGCCGCGTTTTGATTTTGGGAACGATGCCCTCGCCAAAAAGCCGCGCCGCCGGATTCTTTTACATGCATCCGCAAAACCGTTTTTGGCGCGTCCTTCCCGCCGTCTTTGGGGAAGCTTTGCGCCTGCCCAACAACGCTGCGGACGCAGAAGCCGCCAAAAACGAACGGCGGCAGTTTTTGCTGGACCATAAGATCGCGCTGTGGGACGTCCTAGCCTCGTGCGACATACAGGGCGCGGCGGATTCTTCCATTAAAAACGCCGTTCCCAACGACTTTTCCGAGATTTTTAGAAAAGCCAAGATCCGCCGCGTTTTTTGCGCGGGCCAAACCGCCTTTAAGCTTTGGCAAAAACATTGCGCCGCCCTTTACGAGCCGCTCTGCCAACAAGGCGCGGCTTGCCTTCCAAGTCCCAGCCCGGCCAACGCCGCTTGGTCCTTTGACCGCCTGCTTGCGGAATGGAAAATTATTTTGGAATGGTTGGAGTAACGCGGGGCTGGAACGATTTTTTACAATTCGTAAACCGACCAAAGGCTGTAGCCGTCTTGGTCGTCTTCTTCCCAGTATTCGCCCAAAAATTGCAGGCGGGCGGCGCTGGCAGGCTCGCCGTCAACGGCGGCTTTTTTTGGGGCAAGCTGTTTTTGCGCGTCAAGCTGCGAAACGGCGCGGGCGCCTTCCAAAGAATCGGCGCGGCCAAATCCGACGATTACCGCGCCGGATTTTTCAACGCCAAACTTTTTTCGCAAAAGCCGCGCGTCGCCCTTTGTCCGCCAGGCCTTTAGCCACTTTGGATTTTGCGCCGCCCCCATTTCCATTCCCTTCCATGAAACAACTTCCGCAAAAGAACAGAGAGAGGCCGCGAGCAAAATGGCGAAAACAAAAAGCGTTTTTTTCATTCAGCCGCCGACCTTATGTAACTGTAAAGCGCCTCTGAAAAATCTTTTTTGATTTTTTCAACAAGAGCGGCTTCAGCCTTGCGCTGAGCCTCCTCATAGTCAACATGGCTTTCGCGGCCCTTCACAGTGAACGGAACAATTTGATGGCCTGTCGTCGCGTCCACAATGTAGCTTTCGCAATTGTAGCGGCAGCGGACAGTTTTTTTGTCAGTGGTGTCGGAACGTTCAAATTCAAACTTGGCTATGAGCGTGTAGCGGACGGAATCGTCAAAAGTTCCCTTAAAGCCCGCGTCAGCCACAGCCTTGCTAAAGGCTTGCTTGTAGCGGCCGTGCTCGTCGTTGAAGGTTTGAATGTTTATCGGAATGTTCTTGGCAATTTCCATTTTCTTTGCGTGAAAATTTTTGGAAGACGGACAATAAGATTTTAATCCGCCGGCCAAACTGTTGTCGATGACAGAAATTTTGTTCAAATGCTTTTCGTTCTCAACGGCAATCTCTTCCGCAAAATCGTAGGCGCCAAACGCGTCAAAAGAATTTTTGTCGCTACCAATATTTTTAAGAACAGTGTCAATCGCGGACGCGTTCTTCTTTATCATCTCGGCGTAAATCTCGACGGCCTTGGACTTGTCCAAAACCGCGATGGCGTACCAAGTTCCGTTGGCGGCGTCCTGCCAATATTCCTTTGTCTCAACGCCAATCAAATTGTCAACATCAACCTTGCGCTTGACTTCCTGGCTAAAAGTTTGGACGTTAGCGTTGGCGACCAGACCGTTTTCCTTTGCCTGCGTCATTCTGCTGTTGGCGGTGGAATCGGACTTTACGCTCTGGCCAAAAATCGCGGCCAAGCCTTGCAGCGCGTTCACTTCGCTGGCGGAACGGTCCGCCGCGCTTCCGACATAAGTTATGTAAGAGGCGTTAGGATAAACGGCGGAAGGCTGGTTGATCCATTCCGGCATTTTAGCGTTCTTGCCTTTCGCCTTGTCCGATTTTTTTGCGGCGAATGCGCATACGGAGCAAACCATCAGGCAAATGCAAAGCAACGTCCTAACGAAATTCAAATTTATTTTTCGCATGAAGATATCCTCGCTGTGACTGCTCCGGCTTTGACAGGAATGTTTTCAATAATTTTTGTTCCCACCAAATTGCCGGCGCCGTCTAAATATTCAACTGTGGCGCTGTAAGTTCCAGGAGCCACGTTAAAGCCCGCCGCGCTGGCCATGTTTGGAAAGTAATAGGCCTGGCGCGTGTCGGCATGCTCCTTGTTGGCCACGGCGTTTGCGGCCGCTTCAACAGAAGCGTTAAAGGCAACCTGCGCCACCACGGCCGCGATAGCGCTAGACTTGGACGCTTGGTTGAGGGCGATTCCCGCGGCCACAACAGAAGCCGACACAATTGAATTCTTGACCACATTTCTAAAGACCGAACGGCTGTAGGCGCCGGGCGCTTTTTGCGCCACGTCAACTTGAACCGCGTTGTCAAAATCTTCCACCAATTCGGCGCGGGCGCTTGAGCCGTCCGACAAAGAAACGCGAACCGACTTTATCGCATGATTTTGCGCGGCCGGATCAAAAACCGGATACGCCAATTTTGTGTAAAGCGGAATGCGCATGTTCAAGTCAGGAAGCGGAAGATACACCGCCTGCGCCTCCTTTCCTTCACCCGCGTCCGCGCGCCTGCCGATCATTCCGGAAAGGGCGACGATTTCCAAGCGGCCCATGCCGGAAGGAATTTTTGTAATGCCGTTCGCTTGCGGAACCTTGTACACCGAGCCAAATTCCTCCGCATGGTCAAAGTCTCCGCTAGCGGCGTAGGCGATAGTTCCCAAATAATTGAAGAAAGGAGAGCTTTCATACTTGGCGTCCGTCTTGGCAGGCTTTTCGCCAAAGGACATGCGGACGCCTTCGCCGGCCAGCTTGTTTTGCGCGTCCTTAAATTCGTCGCCTTCAAGCTGCCGTTCCGACTCGGCCTCCATCTCCGCGTTCTTTCTTCTAAGCTCCTGAATTTCCGCCATGAACGTTCCCACATAATCTTTCATGATTCCGTTGGCAACGTCAGTTTGGTTTGTGTTCAAGGCGCTGGCAAGACGCATCGACCAAACAAGGTAGCGCTCGTATTCGGCGCCGCTGTATTTGGTGGAAGTTTCGCTGGAGAGCGCGGCCTTGGTCGCCTCTCCCGCGCTCATGTCGGAATTCATAAGCTGCATTTTTGCGTAAGTGTCAAAGAAAGCTTTTCCAGCTCCTTGATAATTTTCCGACAAATAAATCAGCATGTCCGCGTCAATCCAATCGCGCACAAAATCCTTTTTGTCGCCGCGGCCAAGCAACATGCCCGCGCAAGTGTCGTAGTCGCCCTTTTCAAAAGCGGCGTCGTAAGCGGCTTGGTTGAACTTTGCCTTTTTTGGCTCTTTTGCCGGCTTTTCTTTTTGTGGCTTTTGTTTTTTTTCTTTGGGCGGCTTTTGCTTTTTTTCTTTGGCTTTCTTTTCTTTTTTTGCTTTTTTTGCCTTGGCGGGTTTTTCCGTTTGGGCAGGAGCCGCCTCCTCCGCTTGCGTTTCAGCGGAAGGAAGAGTCTCAACTTCTTGCGAAGAGGCGCCAACGCTGAAGAAAGCAAAAAGCGCGGCGCAGGCCGCAATTGCCTTAATAGTTTTCTTCATTCGCTTTTCCTAATTACTTGCTCTTTACGGAGGCGGTCTTCTTTAGATAGTCCTTGGTTTCTTCGGAAGGCTCGAACATCGCGACAGTTCTGTGCGTCTTCAAATCGGTAAGCTCGATGTTCACGATGTAAGTCCGCTCCTGCTTTTTTCCGTTGTTCTGGACCATAAGCTTCACCGAACCTGTGAACATGTAGTCGGCCGCGTCCTCTTGGTCCAATTCCTTGGCCTGGTCTTCGGCGGCGTGGTCCTGCTGGCTTATTACCTCGTCGCGCATTTCGTCGCGGACGTCCGAGTTGGCCATGAACTCAAGGACGCCGCTGTTAAGAACGGCAGTCTTGAGGCTGTTGGCGATAATCTGTGTGTCAAAAAATTCGCCTGTCTGGTCCTTGATCTTTCCGATTGTGACAACCGGCGGGCGGCCGTTCTTTTCTTCGAATTTTTCAACGCGGGGATTTTTTATCACTTGGCCGACAATGTCCTTGCAAATAGCGCGGCAGTCAGTTTCGCTCAAATAAGGGGTAAGGTCTCCGGCTCCGCCGCGCTTTACCGCCTTGGCGCTCGCCGCGCTCGCAACGGCCAACGCCGCCAAAACGCAAACAAAAAATTTCTTCATCGCTCTGTTCCTCTAAAAAAAACAATGGGCCGCCCGCATTGTAGGCGGCCCTAAAATTCAACTATTCCTCGTCAAAAGAATATTCAACGTTCTTTTCAACAGCCTTGTCCGTCAAAGGCGCCTTGAGGTTTTCGCTCAAAGCCTTTTTCAAAAGCGCGGTCTCTGAAGCGTTGTCCTCGACTCCGTTCAAGGCGGCGTCCAACTGCTTGTCGTAGATGGCGCGGTTCATGACAAACACTACATAATACTCGTAGTAGTAATCATAGGAGCTTTCGGGCGACTTCTTGTTGACCTTGACGCCCTGCTTGGGCTTGCGGAACTGAATCCAATACTGGGATTCCTTGAGCAAACCGTTCATTTCAATGGCGGAAAGCGCCTTGATTGTCTGGTCGATGGCCATCTTCTTTTTGTTTTCGTCGCCGCTAGTTCCTTGGAACACGGCGTTGGCGCTCTGGCCTACCGCGATAGAGAAAGAGTTGGCCACCTGGCGCTGAACGTCAACTTGGTCCGTCCAAGTCTTGAGGAATTCCAAGTCGGTTCCCTGATTTGAGAAAACAAAAATCTGGTATTCCTTAAGGTCGATTTTGAGAGACTTGGCGATTTGCTTGTTCTCGCCTTCCAAAACCGCTTGAACCCAGCCAGGAATGTCAGTTCCAAGGGCCATGCCCGGTCGGTTTACGATTTCAATCTTAACCTTGGCTTCTTTGCCCTTCTTGGCGGCAAATGCGTTGGTTGAAATAAGAACGGCCAACACAGACACAACAGCAAAAATCTTAGCTTTCATTTTTTCCTCCAAATTGGATTTATTTGCCATTCGCGCGCATATAATTCGCGCTTAGTACATCATATTACAGTAAATTCTTATTGTCAATAAAAGTTACAAAAAAGCCTCTTGTTCTTAACTATAGAAGTTTTTTTGCCGATATATGAAACGAAGCGCCATAACCGCGCTTTTACTATTGTGAAAAACGTCTTTGAATTGAACTATAAATCTTTTCGTTCTCTAAAGCGGCTCGCCAAAATCGCGGCCTTGCTCTGCGCATTTTTTGCGTCCGCGGCTTTTTGCGCGATGGGATTTTGCACAGACTACACTTGGTCTGGCGCCGCCGGAAACAACAATTGGAATGACTACAGAAACTGGGACTCTGGAATTGAAGGCTGGTTTGCATATCCGCAACAAACGACCGACAACGCGTACATCGCGGGAAATTATACAATCGACATTAACGAGAACATTAGAGTCGGAACGTTTCGCGTCGCGGGAAACGTAACAGTAAACGTCGACAACGACTTAACTGTCACAACGCTCAACATACAAAAACAAGGAAACAATTTAACAAGCAGCTGGACGACAAAATTTACCGGAAGCAAAAGCGTGGCTTTCGACTCGATGGAATTTGACCGCGCGTCATCGACTGGCGGCGTCATCGGAACGCTTGAAGTTGACTGCGCGATGACTTGTTCTGGAACAATAACGACGCACTCAGGCACAACGCTTTTAGTAAACAGTGGAAAAACTTTGAGCGCGGCCACGTTCAACCATTCAGCCTCAAACTCCACTCCAAAAAGCCAAATCACCGTAAAAGGAACTTTGTCCGTCGCGGGAACGATGGACTTGCAAAACAACGTCGGAGGCGGCTGCAACGCCTTGGCGGTTTCTTCCGGCGGAACGGTAACAGCGACGACATTGACTTGGAGCCAAAACAACAACTACACAAACGGCGGAAACGCCATCGACAACGACGGAACGATAAAAATTGGCGGAGCGCTAAAAGTCACCGGCCCCGCCACAGGAAGCGGAACAATTTTGATGACTGCGGACTCTTCCATCACAAACTCAGGAAGCGGCGCGGTGACAATCGCCAAATTGTCCGGCGCAAAGGAAGCGACGGTTTTAAACAGCGGAACTGGAACGCTGGAAATTTCTTCCTACGAAGATTCTCCAACAATCACAATCGCAAACAACAGCAAAAACGTTTCTCTTGACGCGGGAACGCTCACAGCGCTGACAGTTGGAACAAACGCAACAGCAACAATTGTCGGCGACATAGCGACAACAAGCGGCGCCACAAACAACGGAACTCTTAACGCGGGCGCTTCCGTGACCATAAGCGGCGCCGTTACGAACAACAAAACAATTGCCGCCGGCGCTTACGACATAACCTTTGACGGCGCGGTCACAAGCGGCGCGTCAGCAAACATTACAACGGCCACAGGAAAAATCACCACAAAGGCCGCCAGCAGTCTTGGAACTGTGACCGTCCAAAGCGCCGGCGGAAGCGTAGACCACGCGGGAAGCGGCGCCGTCTCCGTAACAGAACTTGTAATAGAAGCCGACGCAGCCGTCACCGACTCGTCCAGTGGCGCGATTGAAATTTCAAAAATCACCGGCGCCCACGCCGCCACATTAAAAAGCGTTTCGACCGACAACGGCATAAAAGTCGACGACTACGATACGACAGACATTCCCGCCATAACGGTCGACAACGGAAGCAAAAACATTTTGCTTTACGCAGGAACAATCGCTTCGCTCGATGTCGAAAGTTCAGCAAAGGCGACGCTCTCCGGCGACATGACCGTCACAGGCGACGTTACCAACGCGGGAACGCTGGCCGCGAACGGCGGACTTACATTCGCGGCAAACTTTACCAACAATGGCGCGGCCGGCTCGTTCACCGCAGTTGGAACTGTAACCGCGACCGGCAACGCAGCCACATTTAAGGGAAATGAATCCACCATAGCGGCTTTTGTCTACGCGCCAACCTCCGCGAGCGGAGCGGGCCTTACAGTCTCGGACAAAAACGCCATCGCGGACTTTTCTTGCTCCACAGCAGGCGCCAACGTAAAATTTACCGGCGCGGGAACAAGCGTCACAGTCAGCGGCGCCAACAAGTATGGAACATTTTCCGCAAGCGGAGCGGGCTCAAGCGTAACGCTAAGCGACGCGAATAATGAGTTCACCAATTTTTCCATGACGAGCGGCGGCGGAACGCTCACAGTAAACGCCGCGCAAACAGTCGGAACGTTGACGCTAAAAGGCGTGAATGGCTCTCCGCTTAACATTGACGGAAGCGGAAGCTTTACGCTTGGCGAAAACCAACACAGCGGCGATTATTTGAGAGTTGAGCGTTTGACCACTGGCGGCATAAAAATTTTGCCAGACGGTTCAAGCGGCTTCTATTACAGCGCGACACATTCATCTTTTACAGCCGAAGAATACTTGGGCGAACACAACCATTGGATTTTGTTGGGCGACAACATGGAGTTTAAATGGACCGGCGGAGGCAAAACCGAAGGCGGCGACGCAGACCCCGATTGGAAAAATCCCGCAAACTGGAACTACAATTTAGTTCCTGGAACATCTGACGCTGCCATTGGCGGAGTCAGCACAAAAGAGAACTACCCAGTATTGATTCCAAACACGCCAAGCAAAAACGCCTCAAACTTTCCTGTCGTCACAAAAAGCGACGGTTATTCCATAACGGACTTGACCATTGGCGAAAGCGCCAGCTCAGGCGCGAAGCTAACGGTTCAAACAAACGGCAACGCGCAAGGCGCTATAAAACTTACCGGCAATTTGAAAAATTCCGGAACGATAATATATAATAGAAAAGGCCGCATTACAAAAGGCGGAACTTTCATCAATGACGCGGACGAAACAACGCCAGAGCGCAAGGGAACGGTCGAGTTTACGGGAACGGTTGAAGACGCTAGCGATATTTCTACGCCAAGCGCGGGCTATTACAATCTTACAATCAGCGGAAGCAAGAACTATTACGCGGCCGGCGATCTGACGGTAAGGAACGCTTTGCTTGTAAGCGGAGGAGAATCGGCGGCATGCGCGGGAAGCGTTTGGTTCAACAATTCCGCCGCGGGAACAGCCACAAGCGCCGCGACTGTTCGGTTCAACACAAGCGGAACAATTTCGCTCGGAAACAACGCGGGCGACAGCTTTGAAGTCAAGGGTGCCGCTTTGGAATTGCCGGCGGCCTCGGACACTTTAGGCGGCCTTGCGCTTGGCGGAAAAATAAAAGCCGGCGGAACGGGAATCAAGCTTTCAATGGACGCGGCGCTTGCGGCGGACACGACTTTTGAAAGTCCGTTGACTCTTGGCGCGACGGCGATTTTGAAAGCGCCCGCTTCTGGAACGGCAATCACGGTGACAACCGATGACACTCTGACAACCTATGACACTCTGACAAGCGCCGTCTACACGCTTGCCCTTGAAAACGCAAACTTAACGAACACAGGAAGCGCCGACGGCGCGAACGTAAAATTCACGGGAAGCGCGAACCGCGAGCAAAGCTTTGCGCCAAACGCAAGCTCAACATACAAAAACGTGACGATAGACAAAACAAAAGACGCTACAACCGCGGCTATGGAAATGACCATGAGCGCCGAGCTAAAAACGGAAAGCCTCGCGATAAACCAAAACGTAAAAACGACGTTCGCAGGAAAGGTCACGGTTACGGATACAGGATCGTACAGCGACGACGCGGCCGCCGGAGACATTCTTTTTAACGCGGGCTGCGACTTTACTTTCGTCGCGCCAAAGCAGGCGAAGTTCGACACGACGGGAACGCTGACCCTTAACGGCGCGACCAACGATTGCAGCTTTAAGAGCGACTTGATTCATACGGCGGGCGGAACAGAACTTTACGGAAAGTTAAAGACAAACGGCGGCAAGATAAATTTTGGAGCGACGGCAATTAAAGCGGACGCTGAAATAACAACGACTAACGGCGCCGCGACTTTTGGCGCCACGACGCTTTCCGGCAATCTTAAGCTTGACGCGGGAAGCGGCGAGGCGACGTTTGGAACAATAAGCGGCGCGAAAAAATTTAGTTCGCTGGGAAGCGGAAGCCTTAACTTTACAAGAAACGTAGGCAAGCCTGCGCCGCTCGCAAAACTGACATCGATCACTGTCGAAGGGCCCGTTGCGGTTGCCTCCGCCTGCGCGAACATCGCAACTACCGGCTTGCAGCATTACAAGGGCGACATAAGCTTTGGCGGAGCGTGCGCGGTTGCGGGAGAAGTCCAAGCGGCGGGCAGCGTGGCCGCAAGCGGCGCGGTCAGTTTTGACAACAACGTTTGGCTTTACACAAGCGCCGCCGCGACTTTGGGCGGAACTGGCGGAAGCCTTGCGATTTTAGGAAACCTTTACTTTGTCGGCGAGTCAAAAGCGGCTTCTGTCGCCTCAAACGTCACCGCCAAAAACGTTTTGCTCTTGCACGGAACGGTTGACATAGCCGCGGGCGCGACGCTCGCTTCGTCAAGCGGCGACGTAATTTTGCTTGGAGCGGCTTACGACAACAACATTGACGACGACAAGGACGGAGACGCCGCCTCTGGGGTCACAGGCCTTTTTGCCTACAAGCCCGACGCGACCTTCGCGGGCAAACGCGCCGACGTTTCATACACTGACAAATTTCCTGGAATAGATCCAACCAAGAAGTGCCCCGACGGAACGCCAGTCAGCCCGCCTGGGTCTGGAGCGGTCACAACCCACGACGGCGCGAAAATTTCCGCAGGCCAAAATTTTTACGCCAACGGCCTCGCCTCTTTGGGAGACGAACCGTGGACTCTTTTGCTAAAGGACAACGACCAGCAAGATTCGGCCTTTGCGGAAATCTACAATTCCACAATAAAAAATTGTACCGCAAAGCCCATTGTGGACGGCAAGACGGTTTACGTGATGGCGGCGGAAAACAACGCTCTGGAAGGCAACTGCTCGGCCAACATTGTCACAAGCCGTCCCAAAATCACCGAAGCCTACACAGTTTACGACGACGTGATTAAAGTTTCGTTCGATGTGGAGATAGAAAATTCCTGCGATGAAATTTTCGCCGCCGCTTCGAATATTTTCAATTCATTGGGCGGCTCAAACTCAGCCTTTGCGGGAACATACACCGACGCGGACTGCCAACATTCCACCAGCGAAAGCGGCGTGGGCGACATTTCTTCATTCTACATAAAGGCCGCCTCAACTTGGAACACTGACGCCACCGGAACAAGCGCGGGCGCCGAAAAAAGCTCTGACAGAGGAAGAGGCCCGGCAATCCCCCCTGAGCATCGCGACACAATCCCCTGCTTGAATTTGCCCAAGGCACTCGACGGCTTGTACGAAACTTTGCGCGACAAAAGCAAAAACAGAATCGCGCATTATTATTCGACAGCGCCCGTCACAAGCGCCGTCAACGACGCGCCCGGAAAAACATTTACCAAAGTTGCCGACAAGTGCGCGCCGGTTCTCACACAAGTTTTGACTGGCCAAGAATTGCACGCCGCTCCTGGAAGCCAAGCCGACTATGACGCGCACAACTTTATTGAATTTGTTTACAGCGAGCCGGTTGACATAAGCGGCGGCTCCACAAGCGTCGCGGATTCCGACGTGAACATACAGGCAGACGCGGACTTGGGCGCGACGACAAACAATTCAAGCGGAATCACTTTCGCCGGCCTTGCAAAAACCGCGGGCGGAAAAATCGAAGCGCAACTAAAGGCTGGAAGCGGCTCGCCCCACGCGCTTTACAGAAACTTCTCAACCGCAGCCGGAGACCCCGCCGCGGATCAAGAGGCGCGAATCCGCGTTTCAATCGCGGGCTGGGTAGATGGAACCGTTGACGGCACGAACAAGAATTGGCCGGGCTACATCAATTCCGCCACAAGCCCATCTGGAGAGATAACGCGAATCGCAAACGCAAACATAAAGGACAGGTCGGCCGCAAAAAATTCTCTCGACGTGAATGCGGCAATGCCGGGCCATCGCCTTCCAACCTTGAGCGTGGAAAATTCCGAAAGCGAATTGTACGGTCCCTGGGACGTAACGCCGCCAAGTTTCGCGCCAGTGCGCATAACTGGAACGACAACATGGAAGCGGCCTGCCACCGACGGCAGCCAAGAATACGAATTTGTCGGAGCCAGCTATTCAACCGGAACCTTGAGCGCGATAGAATTGCACTGGTTTGACAACGAGCCGACATACACGGAAAACCGCCAATGGTTCAGCCGTGTAGGCTGGGCGGACGCAAGCTCGTCAACCGAATATTCCTCTGTCGCAAGCTATGCGGCCGACGTTCGCGGCGGAAGCCGGCCTGACAGCGCCGGAGCCAACGCGACTTCCGGCGGAATACGATACTGCGCTCTTTACGACGCCAACGCTTCGTTCAAATATACCGTCGACGGTGAAAACAATTGGCACGATTTTACGCAAAACATAAAGGCCGGAGCTAACAGCTCTTTGTTCACTTACGCGGGCGAAACTCCAGGCGCGGCCGTCCACCAGACCGGCGCGGAAGACGGCTTGTACTGCAAGCTGCTTCTTGACCAAACAAGCTATGTTTTGCAAACAACTTTTGTCCTCACCTTTGATTCCACAAACTGCTTCATCACCGACTTGGCCGGAAACAGAATCAACTGCGGAAAAATCACGATGAAGACAATCGACAGAACTCCTCCGGGCTTCACCATGAGCGCCGTTCCGCTTGGAACAAAAAACATGATGGTAATTTTTTCAAAGGCGCTCAACACAGACCAATTGACATTGTACAACAGCGCGTCGGACTACAGGACAGTCTCGGCGCTTGAATACATTCCCAAAGCGCTTGAACTGGAAAATTCTTCGGGAACAGGAATTCAAATTGACCAAAACGTTCCGGCGCAATGCTTGTTCAAGACAAACAATGCCACAGGAATTTTGCTCGCGCTAAACAAAGACGCTGTCTTGAACGACATTACAAGCGGAATTTTTGTGACGGCAAAAAGTTACGGCCAAGCCTACGACCCGCTGGCGGGAGTGACGGCGTCATTGACATACATTCAAGACGCGGTGGGAAACTATGTCGTGGCGGACAGCAAGCACGCCTTTAGCGACTTTGCGGTCAACGCCATCCAACCTCAATACGCTTACGACAACAGCGTGACGGACCAAGGCTCCCCGACAGGCTACAGTTTGTACCAAGACGGTTCGTGGGCTGTGCGCGACTGGAACGCGGAGCAGGCCAACTACGGCACCTTGCATGCCGGAAAAGAAGTTATCATGCAAGCGTCTTTGTACGACGGAACAAGCGACAAAAGCGGCGGCCTTAATCCAAGCGGCCAGCTCGCATCCGGAACCGTCAGCGCGTTCTTCGCCAACAAGCCCGACGCGGCTTCTGTCTCAACAAAGATAAACGAAAACACAAACCTCGATTGGAGAATCTGGCAGCCAAATTTCACGAGCGACATTTTTGGCTCGCTGGCTCCTGTCAACAACAAGTCTTATATTTCGATAAACGCGACTTCCAACGACTCGGGAATTTTGTTCGACATTCCGCAAGAATCCGCAGAGAATTGGAAGAGCGGCGACCAAATTTCTTTTGTGTTCAAGATGGGAGACTACACCGTAGACCATTACGCCGACGGAACCAACTACCCGCTCTACGCGATAAGGCTGAAAGATTTGAACGACATCGCTTCGCTTGACTTGTGGTCGTTCAAAGTCAAGTCGGCGACTTTGCAGCGCGGCGGCGTGACGATATTGAACAATGTGATTGACGTCAACAACGGCGAGAACACTGTCATCCAAGTTGACATGAAGGAAGCCGGAAACCTCAACGTTATTGTAATGACGCTGGACGGCAACATCGTGAAGTATTTGCGCCATGGCCACACCGACGCGGGAACGCACTACTACAATTGGAACGGAACCAACAACGGCGGATCAAAGGTGGCGCGCGGCCTCTACTTTGTCCGCGTCATCGGTCCCGGCATAGACGAAACGCGCAAAGTCATGTGCGTAAAGTAGGACTGCGTCAAGGCACGCTGCGCTCAAGGCCTTGACACAGTCCTTTTGCGGGCACGCTTAACAGCGTACACCCGCAATAGCGGCTTAGTCCGCCACCTCTTTTCTAAACATCATTGCGGCTTCCTCGCTGTAGGGGTAGCCGATGTATTCGGTGAGAACAAGCGCCTTTTCCAAATACTTTTTCAGCGCGGGTCGGAATTTGGGATGCGCGCACTTTTCGATTATCACGTTGGCGCGCTCAAATTCGTCAAGACCGCGCAAGTCGGCCACGCCCTGTTCCGTCACCAAAATATGAACGTTCTTGATTGTATGGTCTATGTGGCTCACAATCGGAACTATGCAAGAAAGCTTTCCGTCTTTGGCCGTAGACTTTGTGATGAAAATCGAAAGGCCCGCGTTTTGGCAAAAGTCTCCCGAACCGCCAACGCCGTTCATCAGCCTGCTTCCGTCAATGTAGCTTGAATTCATGTTTCCGTACAGGTCGGCTTCGATTACCGTGTTGATTGAAATGACTCCAAGACGGCGAATCACTTCGGGACTGTTGGAAATTTCCATCGGGCGCAAGACAATCTTGTCGCGGTAGCGCTCGATGTTTTTGTAAAATTCTTCAATCTGCGGCTTGGGCATTGTGATGGAAGTTGCGGAAATAGCGTCAAGCTTGCCGGCGTCAATCAAGGTCAAGAAAGAGCCTTGCGCCACTTCGGAGAAAACCGTCAAATGTTTGAAGTTGGATTCCTTCAAGCCTTCCAAAACCGCGTTTGAAACTCCGCCGATTCCAGCCTGCAAGGGCGGAAGCGGGTCACAAAGGCGGCCGGCGGCGATCTCCCCTTCCAAGAACTTTATCAAGTTGTCCGACATTTTTCTAAAGTCGTCATCAACCGGCATGTCCTTCACGCCGCCGTCAAGCACGTCGCTTTGGACAACCGCAACGATTTTGGAAGGGTCGCAGGGAATGTATGGCGTTCCGATTCTGTCACCGGGCCTTAGAATGTTTATCGGCTTTGTATGCGGCGCGGGCTCGGTCATGTAAATGTCGTGCATTCCTTCCACGCAGGCGGGAACGCTTGTGTTCAGTTCGACAATCACTTTGTCCGCGCAGGCTACGTAGCTTTCGCTCGCGCCCACGGACATCGTTGGAATTATGTTTCCGTTTTCGTCAATCGCGGCGGCCTCAATCAAGGCGATGTCAATGTGATTCAAGTACTTGTTGCGAACCCACTTGGGCATTATGCTCAAAGGAATGTCAACGTATTTAACTTTTCCTTGGTTAATCGATTCGCGCAAGTCCTTGTTGGTCTGGTAAGGCATGCGGCAGTAAAGCGCTCCGGCGCGCGCCAAAACTCCGTCAAACTCGTCTCCCATAGACGCGCCAGAATACACCGTAAGGTTAAGCTTTTCTCCGGCCTGGGCGCGCGCGGCGAGTTCTTTGGCCACAACTTTTGTGTAGCCGGACTGCGTGAATCCGCTTACGCCCAAAGTCATGTGAGGCTGTACAAGGGCCGCCGCTTCCTTGGCGCCGCAAACTTTTTTAAGGACTTCCGCGTTCCTAATACGTTTTTTCATCTCTTCGCTAATGTCGCTCATATTCACTCCCCAAGCTTTAAATTTACCGGAACAAGGCCCTTGCCCGCAAGGATTTCGTTGGTCTGAACTGGAATTCCATGCGCCTCAAACTGTTTGACAAGCGCCGCCGTATAATCGTCAAAGGCAAAGGGGCTGTTGATTGTGATGGAAAACATTCCGTAAAAGTCAACCATGCTTATCATCGGCGCCGGACTTAGCGACGACCAAATCGAATCAACAAGCTCGTCCGAGTATTCTGTCTTTTGCAAAGTTCCGATGTAAGTGAGCGTGTAAGTGAGCGCGCCGAATGTGGCAGACTCAAATTCGCTTACCCGCTCCTTAAAGGCGGCGCGATGTTCCTTACCCAACTCGGCCTCGTCCTTTCCAAGTTGGTCAACCTGCAATTCCTGCGTCTGCAAAACCCAGCCGTTCTTGAATGAATTAGGACAGCCCATCATTTTTTTGAGGCTCACCGGGAAGCCGCACAAAATTCTTTTTTTGTTTTGGGGATTCAGCTCTTGGATCGCCTTGGCCATAAAAATTTGGACCGCGACGCTGGGCGTCATTCCCTTTTCCTTTACGTAAGCCATAAAGTCCGCTTCCTTCACGGTAAAGTGGTAGCGGCAGTTGTCGCGGTTTTCAAGCGGAATCACGTTAACGGCTTTCATCTCGGGGAATGTAAAAGCGTCCTCGCCAAAATCCAAGGCAGGCGGCTGGTAGCCGGGAGTCAACTCGCTTATTTTGGCGAAAGGCTCGCCGTACAAATCTTCAGGAGACGAAAGCAAAACGTTTGGCTCGTCGTATTCTTTTTTGTTCTTTATGCTGAAGTAATGGTGCATGAGCGTGTTGTAAAAAATCATGCGGCCCGTTCCGTCGCAAAGGGAATGGTGGTAAGTGAGCCAAATTTTGTTTTGGTGGTAGGTCACGCCAAAAAAGCGGCGCAAAGAATTTTCGTCGCCAAGCGTCATCGGGCCGGCAAAGGGAATCGCCTTAAACTCGTCGGCGGATTCCTTAAAAGAAAACTCGCCGTCCTTTAGACAGGGAACGCTCTTGACCCAAGGATGAACCAAGACGGTTTTTTCAATCGCCGCGTCAAGAGCCGCTTTGTCAACATTGTCGCGCAGAATCACTTCCTGCGCGTTCCCAAGATTTGTAAAAGAATAGAAAATTTGCTCCGCGTAACCAACGCTCATTTTCTTGCCTCCAACATTTTTATTTGTCAATTATACATCTAAAAATGTCAGAAAGCAAGATAGCGGCGGGAGCGTTTTGTTTTTTTACCTTACGGCGGCTTTGCTTACAAAGCAGGCGATGCCTTCCATCGGATACTTGTCGCGGATTTTTTCGGCAAGCTCGATGATTTTTTTGGCCTCGTCCTTGGGGCAGTAAACGATTATCATTTCGTTAAGCTGCGGCCAAACGGAGTCGCCAAGCTTTGGGTTTGAAAAGCCGGCGCCCGTCACACCCGAGATTTTTGTAAAATGCGCGCCGATTCCCTCTTTCTTAAAGCCTTCCATAAAGTCTTCGTCAACGGCCGCGGAAAAAATAAGCTCGACGCGCTTTAGTTTGCCGCCTTTTCCGGCCTTAGAGCCGGCCTTCTTTTCTTTCTTGTCTTTCATTCGGCGCCTCCTTTATTTTTTTCCTTCAAGACGCTTTTGCGCCTTGGCCTCAAGCTTTGCCGCTTTTTTTGCGGCGGCTCTTTCGCGGCGGCTGTTGAAAATGTGGTAAACGGCCGGCATCAAGAACAAAGTCATAAGCGAACCGAATGTCATTCCGCCAAATACCGTGAGCGAAATCGGCTGCATTGAGGCGCTTCCTTCGCCCGGAAAGAAGGCCATCGGCATCAAAGAAATTACGGTGGTGAGCGTTGACATCAAAATCGGACGCAAGCGGTTTCGCGCCGCCTCTACGCAAGCCTCGTCCAACGAGTAGCCGCGCTTTCGCAGCAAGTTGGTGTAGTCGACCAAAACAATTCCGTTATTTACGATTGTTCCGACCAAAACCAAAATGCCCATTACCGTGACGATGCTAAGCTGGTTGCGGGTCAAAGCGTAAATCGCCATAACGCCGATGAACGAAAGCGGAATCGTAAGCAAAACGATGAAGGGATCCAAGAGCGACTCAAACTGGCTGGCCATTACGACGAACACCAAAACGGTGGCCATCAAGATAATCGCGCCAAAATTGACGACCGCTTCCATCATGTCCTTGTAGTCGCCGCTAATGTTTATGCGCACGTTTTCGTCGGCGGGAATGTTGTCGTTTATGATTTTTGTCAAACCGGCCTGAATCTTGTCGAGCGAAACGCCAGTCTTGGGCTTTGTGGTAATGTGGATGATGCGCGACTGGTTTTCGCGGCGAATCGTAACAGGCGCCAAAGACTGCTCGTAATGCGCGAAGCTTGAAAGCGGAACGCGCAAGCCCTGCGAGTTTACGACAGAAATTTTGTCCAAATCGTCAAGCGCCGAAGTATCCTTCTTTGTAAGACGAACGATTACGTCAATGTCGTTGCCCTTATCGGTGTAGCGGCTGGCCGTCGCGCCGTTAATGGCGCCGCGAATTTCCGAGCCGACATTGTAAATGTTCAAGCCAAGCTCGTACATCTTGGAACGGTCAACCACGATTTCCGCTTGCGGAAGTCCGTCCTCCAAGTCGCTGGAAACTTCCGTGACAAAGTCGCCGGCCTGCTCCTTCAAAAGCTTTTCAACCTTGCGGCTGGTGTCGCGCAAAAGGTTCAAGTCGTTGCACTTGATGTTAACGGACATGCCGCCAGAAGAAGCGCTGTTCATATTTTGGCCAAATTTCATGTTTGCGCCGGGGAACATGTTGAAGTACTTGCGCAATTTTTCCTTGGCGATTTTCACGTTGTCCCAGCCAGGCTCGCGCTTGCTTTCTTCGTAAAAGGCGAATACTACGGTGGAGTTGTTCGTTCCCTTGTCGGACGACCACATGCCCGAACCGCCTGTCATAATCGCGGTGTATTTTACGCCCTTAAGGTCTTGCATCGCGGTGGCCTGCAAAGACTCGGCCACTTGGTTTGTCACGTCAAGCGTCGTTCCCTTGGGAAGCTCCACCTCAACTTGAACGACGTTGCTTCCCGCCTCCGGCATAAAGATAAAGCCTACAAACTTTACAGTAAAAATTGAAAGGACAAACAAAACAATCAAGCCCAAAATGCAAAGCTTTTTGTGAGCCAAAACAAAGCGGACTTTGTTTGCGTAAGCGTCGTCAAGCCATTTGAAAAAACGGTTGAACAAACGGTTCACGCTGGCAAAGACGCCTGAATAGTTTGAGTCCGCGTTCTTGCTTATTTTAAGGTAGCTTGAAGTCAAAACAGGGACGAGAGCGATCGCAACAACCAAAGAGCACATCAAAGAGAAAATGATTGTCCATGCAAGGCTGTCAAAAATCTGTCCCATCATTCCAAGCTTTTTGTGGAACATAATCATCGGCAAGAAAATGCACACGGAAGTCAAAGTTGACGCGGTGATTGAAGTTACCATTTCTTGCGAGCCGAGAACGGCGGCCACTTTTGGCTTTGCGCCGCGCTGAATGTAGGCGTAGATGTTTTCCAAAACTACGATTGAGTTGTCGACCAACATTCCTATTCCAAGCAGCAAGCCGGCCATGCTTATCATGTTGATTGTGATTCCCTTAAAATACATCAAGAACAGCGTGATGCAGACAGAAATCGGAATGGCCAAACCGATGATGATTGTGCTCTTGAACGAGCGCAAGAAAATAAGCAAGACCAAAATGGCCAAGAAAGCGCCTTGGATTACCGACTTTACGACTTCGCTAATTGTCTGCTCGATGATGTCCGTGGTGTTGTAAACTTCGGTCATGCTTACGTCGTTTGGAAGATTGGACTGAATGCTTGAAAAAGCGTTGCGGACGTTTTTAGCGGCGGTCACGGAGTTCTTTCCGCTCTGCTTTTGAATGGTCATGATTACGCATGATTCGTTGTCAACAGACGCCAGAGAGTCTTCGTCCTTATAGCCTTCGTAAACATCGGCCACATCGCGCAAAAGAACGGTCTTAAGCTCAACGCCGCCGCTCAATCCGTAGCTTGAAGGCTTGTAAGTGATTACAGTGTTCTTCAAGTCTTCGACGCTCTGGTATTTTCCGTTAGTCTTAATAGAATAGTTTGTGTCGCCGCTGGTAATTGTTCCGCCGGCGCTCTGAATATTTTGCGCGCCGATCATTTGCGAAATGGAGCTGATGCTAAGGCCGTAAGCTTCCAAGCGGTCGCGAGGAATGTCAACGTTAATCGATTTTTGGCGGCCGCCCATAATGTTGGCGCTGGCGATTCCGTCAAGCTGTTCCAAGCGCGGCTGGACGATGTCCTTTGCGTAGTCGCGCAATTCCTCCGGCGTGCGGTTTCCCTTCAACGCCAAAACCATGATCGGCATCATCGAAGGGTCCATTTTCATAATGATCGGGCTGTCCGCGTCGTCAGGAAGATAGGAACGCACAATGTCTATCTTGTCTCGTATTTCTCCGGTGGCCGCGTCAAGGTTGGTGCCGTATTCCAGTTCCAAAATGACAAGGCTGTTTCCGTTGGAAGAGTAGGACTGCAATTTTTTAAGTCCGCTCACACCGGAAAGAGAGGATTCCAAAGTTCTTGTAATGCTTTGCTCTATTTCTTCCGGACCTGTGTTTGAGTAGCTTGTGTATACGATGATGTAAGGAATGTCCATGTCCGGGTACATGTCAACTGGCAAGTTGAACACGCAGTAAATTCCAAGCGCGATTACAGTCAAAAAGCAAAGCAACGTCGTAACCGGCTTGTTCACGCATCTTTCAGAAAATGTCATTTACAATCCTCCGCCGCAATTATTCTTGAACCGCAACGATGTTAACGCTGGCGCCGTCGTTCAAAAGGTTTTGGCCCTTGACGACAATTTCATCGCCGGCGATAAGGCCCTTTGTAATTTCCGTCTTGTTGTCAACCGAAATGCCCTGCTCCACCGCGCAAAGACGAACCTTGGCGGGAGTGTCGCCGCTCTTTTGCGAAGAAATGACGAACAAGTACGGCGAGCCTTCGCGGGTGACAATCGCGCCGGCGGGAACCACAATCGCGTCCTTGATGCTTTCCGTGATAAGGCGGACGCGCGCGTACATTCCGGCCTTGATTCTCTTGTCCGGCGGATTGATCTTTAGCTTGACGCTCATAGTGCGGCTGGCCTGGTCAAGAACCGGGCTCACCTCAAAAACGCGCGCCTTGAATTCAACGCCGGGATAGGCGTCAAAAGTCACGACGGCGGTTTGTCCCAAGCTTATGCGGCTGATGAAGCGCTCGGCGACGCTCACCTTAATTTCAAGCTCGTCCGTGTCGGCGATTTCGGCCACGACAGACGCTTGCGAAACCATAGTTCCAATTGTAGGAATGAACGAAATGACGCGGCCCGAAATCGGAGCCTTGACGGGGCTGGCGCTGTAGTCCATGCCGGGACGGCTCGCGTCAACGTAAGCGATGACTTGGTTCTTCTTGACCATTTGGCCGACGCTGACCATTACGCGGGAAATTTTTCCGGCCATGTCAGGCAAAGCGGCGACCGAAGAAACGGCCGCGACGTCTCCGCCAAACTCCAAGTATTCGTCCAAGTTTCCGGCCTTGGTCTTGTATGTGTTCACCGCGAACAAGGCTTCGACTTCTTCTTCGACCTTTTTGTCCTTGCCTTCCTTGTCCTTGCAGCCCGCAAAAACAAGCGCGGCCAAAGCGAGCGCCGCGACAAACGCGGTCTTTGTAATTGCAAATCTTTTCATATATTCCTCCAATTTTATTCCTTATATGATGACAAGTCTGTGTTCAATGTGTATTCCAAATCCATCAACGCGGAAATGTAGTTGAACTTTTGGTTCAGCTGGCCGAGCTTGGCTTGGTTCAACTGGCTTTCGGAATCGCGCAAGTCAAGCAATTCCGTCGTTCCGTTCCTGTAAGAGCGGGCGCTTGAGTCGTAGGCGCGCTGGGCCAAGGTTATGTTGCGGCCCATCGAATCTATTTGCTTGCGGGCCTGGTTCAAAGTGTCCACGGCTTTTTTCACTTGAACCTTTTGATTTTCCTTGAGCGTTTCCATAGCAAGCTCAAGCTTTGTCAAATTGTCCTTCAAGTCCTTGGCCTTTTGGCGGTTGGCGCTAAAGGGCAGCATGTTGGTCAAGTTCCAAGCGAGCGTTATGCTCAATGAACCTTGGTCGGTCCATTTTGAATCGTCGCTGAAAAAAGTTTTTGTAGGCTGCCAGCCGTAGTTCAAGGCGAGCGCCGGAGTGAAGCTGGCCATGTCCAAAGCGTTCAAATTATATTTCAACACTTCAATGTTGCTCTGAAGCGAGCGGATGTCCAAGCTGTTTTCGGAATGCTTTTTCAAAAGCTCGTCGCTGTTGACGTTCACAAACTGCGGCTCTATCGATCCTTCAAGCTGAATTTTTGTTCCTACGGGAAGGCCGATCAAAAACACAAATGTGTCCATCTGTTGGTTCAAGGACTGCTCGGAACTTTCAACTTCGGGGCGCTGGTTTTCGTAAGTGACCTGCGCGTTGAGCAGCCGCAGCTCAGGAATCAAGCCGTTGCGGTAGTTGGCCTCCGCTTGCTCGGCGCGCTGGCGGGCGTTTTCCAAAGTGGCTTTTTGGACTGCAAGCGCTTCCTGCTGAATCAAAAGCGCGTAGAACAATTTTTTAACGTTCACCACAGTTTCTTTTTGGCTCTGTTCCCAAGTAATTTTTCCGCCCTCATATCCGGCCTTTGCCGCGCGAATCTGGCCTATGTAGGCAAGGCTCAAGTTAAGGGAAGCGCTGGCGTTGCCGACCAAAGCCCAGTGATACTTTTCCGTTTCGGTCATCAAGGGTTGCGGGGTGTAAGGTTGGCCGGTAATCGCCGAGCTCAAATTGCCAAGCGCGTTGGCCAATTGAATCGAGCTGTTCACCTGCTGCAAGCTTCCGTCAATGTCCGTGCTGCGCGCGGCTGTTCCGCTAACTTGGACTGTCGGCAAGAACACGTTCCAAGAATACTTCGCGGCCCGCTCCTTCATCTCCAAATCAATCTGGGCGCTTTTAAGCGTCCAGCTGTTTTTAAGCGCGCACTCGACCGCTTGGTCAACTGTAAGGGTGAGAATTTTTTCTTGGGAATCTTGCTCTTGCGCGCAAACGGCTCCGACGCGCGCAACGGCAAAAATCAACGCGATAAAAAATTTCTTCATGCTTTTTTTTCTCCATTATGATGATATGCTATCTTAACTCCACATTCTATCATTTCAAAAACCGAAGAAACGTAAAAGTCCAGCCACTCGCGCGGAAATTTATGTTTCGTTCCCATCAGCATGTAGCCGACGGTCAGTTCCGAAATCCATTTGATGAACAAAATTGAATTTTCCTTTACCGGAAAATCAAAAGTTTGGGGCATGGCGGATTTTACAACGCTGTCGATGATCGCCCCAAGCGTCCGCTTGTGAAATTCCTTTATGTCCTTGTCCGCCAGCGCCGCTTCCTGAAAAATAAAATATCCGTGAAGTCCAAGCACTTGCGGACGCAGCGCAAAGTAATTGGCTTGCGTTCTCATAATCGCGTAAAGCGCCTCGTCGCTGTTTTTTGTCTGCGAACATTTTTCTTTTATAATCGCGTTGGCCCGCTCCGTTTCTTGAATGAGCATGTTGATCAAGTAGTCGCGCTTGTTTGCAAAAAAAGCGTAAACGCTGCTCTTTGCCATTCCCACCGTGTCGGCGATTCTTTCCACGGTGATTCTCGCCGAGCCGCGCTCTTGAATCAATTTTACAAAGGCGTTCAAAAAGCGGTTTGTCTTTTCGTTGTCGTCAAACTTTATTTCGCAAATCGCGTCAAGCTCTTTTTTTCGTTCCGGAGAAATAGGATTTTTCTTTCTTCCCAAACCGGAATAAATCAAGTTGGCCACGCAGTCCTTGTATTTTTCATAGTCCAAAACGCCGACATTGGCGTGGTCGTCTTTTTGCGACAGCCACAAATAAACCAAAAGCGTCTGCTCAAAAAAATTTGAGATTAAATTGTGCGGAACGAAATTCTTTTTGTCCTTGAACAACTCTTCGTTAAAATAACGGATTCCGCTGTCGAGCATGATGATGTTCATGCCTTCGTTCAAAAGCTCGTCGGTGAATGACATTTGCAGATAATACGGCAAATAGTTTGGATAGCGTTCGTTAAAGTCAAAGACGCTGCGGACCGTTTTGGCCACGCCGTTAAGGTCGTACGGCTTTTCAATCGTTTCAATTTCATTGAACATTTCCGCCATAGCCTCAAAAAATCTCTGCCGCATTGTGTCGAACAAATCTTCTTTGTTTTTGTAATGCCTAAAAATCGCAGTTTTGGAAATACCGGTGACGGCGGCAATCTCGCTTAAAGAAACTTCGGAAATGCGGGGCTTGCCAAAAAGTTCAAAAGCGCATTGGAGAATTTTCTCTTTTGTGTTTTCCTGTCTGGGCACTCGCTTGTCTCCTTTTAGAGTTACCGAATGGTCGGTAATGTTACCGAACGGTCGGTAACCAAATATAGCGCCAAGCCTCTCTCTTTGTCAAGCGGAATTTCATTCTCCTTGCAAAAAATAAAAAAAGATTTATAATAGTAGAATGTACTACATTATCGCGAATTTGCTGAGCGGAAAGGGCGCCGGAAAGAAGTGCCTTGAAGCCGCGGAAAAATATTTGACTGACCAAAATCTTCCTTTCAAAACTGAATATATCGAAGGCCACGGCTCTGGCCGCGCGCTGGCGCAAAAGGCTTGCCAAGAAGCCAAGGCCTCGCAAGCCCAAAACGCAGGCGGCGCCAACGATTCTGGCGCTGGCCATACAGTAATCGCAATCGGCGGCGACGGAACTTTTCACGAAGTCCTTAACGGAATGGACTTTACCGCCGCCCGCTTGGGCTTGGTTCCGGCCGGCCGCGGAAACGACTACGCCGTCGGCGCCAAAATCTCCTTTGACCCAAAAGAGGCGATGCAAGCGATTGTCCACGGAAAGCCGGTGGACCGCGACTACATCCAAGTCGGAGACCGCCGCTGCCTTAACGTTTGCGGAACCGGCCTTGACGTGGAAGTGCTAAAGCTTACCGAAGAAAACAAAAACACATACATCTTTTCGCTTTCAAAATTGCTTTTAAACTACCAGCCCTACACCGTCCAAGTTGAGCGCGACGGCTGGACGCAAGAATACAAGTGCGTGATGGCGGCATTTTGCAACGGAACGCAATTCGGCGGCGGAATAAAGCTTTGCCCGCCGGCCAAAAACGACGACGGCAAAATGGACTTGATGATCGTAAAGCCGCCAAAAGGCCCGGTACTTATGGCGATGCCAGCCTTTGTGGCCGGCCAGCACATGGCCAAGGATTGGGTTGAGCATGTCGTTTGCGACAAGGCAAAAATCACGGTGATGAACGCGGCTGCGATTGAGATTGACGGCGAGATTTACCAAGACAACGTTCTTGACGCGCGCATCGTTCCCGGCGGCTTTAAGACGTTTGAATAACACGCTCCAATTAGCGGCGAGCCCGTATGCGAGCCGCGTAATTGGAAAATCCGCTCGAAACAATAATTAGGGTCTTGCATCCAATATCACGAGCGGTGTTCGCTTCTAATCGCCTCCGGCGTTTTGCCAAAAGTCTTCTTGAACTCGCGGATAAAGACCTTGTAATTGGCGATGCCGCATTCCTCCAAAATCGCGGAAATTTTTTGGTTTGAATTTTGCAGGGCTTGGTAAAAGGCCGAAATCCTCAGCGACATAAGGTATTCGTTAAAAGTCATGTCGGTGTATTTTTTAAAAAGCCTGCAAAGATGCTCGGGCGAAACGTTTATGATTTCCGCCGCGTCGTTCAAAGTAATTTTTTCCCTAAATTCTTTTTCCACGTAAGCCAGAACAGGCGAAATGCGGTTTATGCCGTTGTAGGAAGCGGCGGCGGCCTTCTTTCGTTCCACCTGATAAGAAGAAAGAATCTCGTAAAAAAAATCGTACAAAAGCGAAATGAATTTTATCCGCGCCTCAGGCCTTTTTCCGTCGACAAATTTAAGCATCTCTTCCAAATGCGGAAAAAGTTTTTTGGCGTCCCGCCGCGCAAGTTTTTCCTCAAAGACCGCGCTTTCGATTCCGTCGTAAATTCCTTCAAAAGCGCTCAGCGGAACTTGCAGCAAAATGTATCGGACATGGCCCCGCAATTTTGAAGAATGAATTTTTTCGGAATTGACGATTATCATGTCGCCGTCCGACAAAAGGTATTTGCGCTCTTCCACCTTAAAGTCAATCTGGCCGTCAAGGACATAGAGCGCCTCTATGTGGTTGTGCCAGTGGAATGGGGAATAAAAATTTACGTCGTCGACAACTTCAAAGCGGATCGAAAATTGCAAGTCAAAGTGCCGCTTGTGCAAAATGCTTTCGTGCTTGTATTCGTTCATATCAATATTTTACAGTATTTTTGCGTAAATTGCTAGTTTTTTTGACCAAAATATCAAAATTGACCTATTAAATGTTAAATTCGCCGCTTGCAAAATTCCCAATGCGCGCTAAATTCGACCTATCAAAAGACAAAAAAGGAGGTCTTTATGAAAGTTGTAGGAATGACTAAAATCGCGGCCCTTTTGGCGGCCTCGGCGCTGGCACTTTTTTCTTGCGCCAAGAAAGAAGCCAAGATTGATTTTGGAAACGGCGTTTCCATCGGAATCGTGGAAATCCCGGACAACAATTTTTGCATCACAAAGACAGAAGTCACCCAAGACGTTTACCAAGCCGTCACCGGCGAAAATCCTTCCAAGGAGCAGGGAGACAAATTTCCAGTTGAATCTGTAAGCTGGTACGACGCGATTGTCTTTTGCAACAAATTGAGCGCCCTGCGGCAAAAGACTCCCTGCTACAGCGTGAACGGCTCGACCAACCCCGCCGACTGGGACTACGCTCCCCACCAAAACCAAAAAATCGCGGGCAAAATCGAATTCAACCCCAGCGCGGGCGGCTACCGAATTCCCACCCTGGACGAATGGGACGTGGCGATTCGCGGCGGCGAAAAATTCAAGTACTCAGGAAGCGACGACTTGGACAGCGTCGCTTGGACGGACTGCAACTCAGGCGGAAAGTTGCACCAAGTTGCCCAGCTAAAGCCCAACGCCTTTGGAATCTACGACATGTCCGGCAACGTCTTTGAATGGGTTTGGAGCGAGCGCGCCGACGGAAGCCGCTACTACTGCGGCGGAAGCTTCTTTGACGCCGCCCGAGCCGCAAAATGTTACAACAAAGAATTGAACTACGCCTCCGGCCAGTTCAAAAGCGTTGGCTTCCGCGTCACATGGAACAAACCAACTGCGTAAACGGCTCCCAGTCGCGTTCAGCATCGCGGAACCGCTAGCTAGCGTCGCTCCACGCTGCCCCGCCTTGAAACTATTCTATCTGCCGCTAACGCGGCAGGCGCGGGCAGAGTGTTTCCGCAATGCTGCCCGCTTCTTCGCGCCGTTTTCGGTTTTTTCTTGCCTTTATACACAATTCGCGCTATAATAAGCCTAGGACTAGATTGTGCTTAAATTTACAATTACCGACTTATTGGACGCAGATTCGCTTCAGATAATCCAAGACGGCTTTGAGCGTTTTACAGGCTTAAAGGCGCTTGTGGCCGACGCGTCGGCAAATTCCGTAACAGAAGGAAGCGACTTTTCCGACTTTATAAGCAGAATCCTAGTCTACGACGAAGACGCCAACGAACCCGTAATCAAAAGAGAAATCCTAAACCTTCTCCGCGCTGGAAAAACAATCACTCTAAAAAACGAATTGGAGTCCTTTGACGCGGCCAGCCCCCTTCTATTGGAAGGCGAGCTTATAGGCCTCTTTATTTGCGGCCCCGACATAGAGAAAAAACAAAAAGTTCCCGAAGCGGCCGTTTCGCGCGGCTCAAAATTTTTGGCCTCAATCGCGGAAGCGCTTTCGCAAATGGCCTACGCCTCAAGCCTTTCGCTCAACAACTCGCACGCCATGCAGCAAAGCGCGCTGTCCGCTTCCGCCGCCGTCACAGAGACCGCGCTTAAAATGAAGCAGTCAATGCAGGAATGGGTCGAGGTTATGAGCGAGGCGCTGGAATCCAACGACCTTGAGCTTATCAAAAAGCAGGTGGAACAAATTTTGGAAACAGGCACGGACGTCTACACGGCCGTAAGCGATTCCGTCCAAAACATACAGGACAAAATAGGCTCCACCCACTTGGTTGAAACCGAATACAGCGTCCATCGCTTGGTTCCCCACTACATCGAGCAGGCCAAAAAAATTATGGGCGACAAGTCGCCGGATTTTTCGTACACAATCGCGGACGCCGTTCCCATGTACTTGTTCGGCGACAACGACCGCATTTCGCAAATCGTTTACTTGCTCTTTAAAAGCAGCGCCCGCCAGCTGGAAAGCGGCAAGGCCTCTTTGGACATCACCGCGCAAAAAAATTCTTACGCAACGATACTCATTTTTAAATTCACTGACACCACGGCCGGCTTTTCAGATGAAGACCTTGAGGCCTTGCAAATGTTCATCGAAACCGGCGACCAGTCCTACTTGGAGGACACAAGCGTAAAGGGAATGGGATATCGCACAATCAACAGAATCGTCCAACAAATGTTCGGACAAATAAATTTTGAAATTACTTCCGACACTGAGATGGAATTTGTGATAAAAATTCCGCAGCTGGAAGTTGAGGTGGAAGAGCTTGGCAGTTGACGTATTGGCGTTGTTCCCCGACGCGCTTAAGAATGAAGAATTTCTCGTTTACTACCAGCCCAAAGTTTCGCTTAGGAACTACCGCTTGGCCGGCGCGGAGGCTCTTGTCCGCTGGCGCCACGGCGAGTCTTTCATCTTTCCAGACCAGTTCATTCCAACGTTGGAAAAAGACGGAGCGATTTGCGAGCTGGACTTTTACATGCTTGACCACGTTTGCGCCAACCTGCGCCATTGGCTTGACCAAGGCCACCGTCTTTTTAAGGTCAGCGTGAACCTATCCCGCGCCCACTTGCGCGACGAAAAATTGGTCGAGCGCATCATACAAACTATCGACAAGCACAACGTTCCGCACGAATACATAGAAATCGAGTTGACCGAGACGACCACTGATGTTGGCTTTGCGGAACTGCGCAAGGTCATAGACGGCCTTCACAACCAAATGATTTCCACCAGCGTTGACGACTTTGGAATGGGCTACTCTTCGATGAACTTGATTCGCGAGCTTCCGTGGGACGTCCTTAAAATCGACAAATGCTTTTTGCCAAAAAGCGAAAACGACCGCCGTCAATACGTGATGCTAAAGCACATAATTTCATTGGCGCAGGACATCGGCTTGGACACAATCGTCGAGGGCGTTGAAACAATCGAGCACGTCAAAATGCTCAAAGAAAACAACTGTTTTTTGGCGCAAGGCTACTTCTTTGACAAGCCGCTCCCGATAGAAGAATTTGAAAAGCGCTTGGACTAGTTTCCAGACCAAAACGCGCGGCCACCGCAATTCCCCACTTGACTTTTTCTCCAAGCTCCGACACACTCCTAGCGTATGAACCAAGCAAAGGCGGGACGCGGCGCGCTCCCAATGACAAAGCTCAGCCTTCCACTTATCGCGGAACAATTTTTTAGAATTCTCGTCGGCTCGATTGACACCGTAATGCTAAGCTTTTATTCGGAAAAAGCGGTGGCCGCCGTGGGAATGATGTCTCAGTATGCGTTCTTCATAATGATTCTTTTTAACGTAATCGCGATTGGAACTTCCATCGTGCTGTCGCAATTCCTTGGCGCGCAAAAAGGCAAGGACGACTTGAACGCAATCGCAAAGTCCAGCGCGATTATGGTCACGGCGGCCGCCATAGTCATAGGGCTTGCCGTCGTTTTTGGAATTGGCCCATTGCTTGGCCGCTACACTTTGGAAGACCAAGTGCGCGAATACGCCGCCGACTACTTTTTGATTTTTGGCGGAGCAGGTTCTTTCTTCATCGCTTTTAGCCTTTTGCAGTCGGCGATTCTTCGTTCCTACGGCTACACAAAAGAGGCGATGGTCGTTACGATGGCTTCCAACTTAATCAACGTCGTGGGAAACGCGATAAGCCTTTACGGATTGTTCGGGCTTCCGGTTTTTGGAGTCAAGGGCGTGGCGTGGTCGTCGGTAATTTCGATGATAGCTTCTTGCGTGATTTTGCAAATCATCATAAAAAGGAAAAGCGACATTTGCTTTGACCTTTTTTGCCGCTGCAAAATTCCAAGCCGTTTTTTCAAGCTCATTCTTTCCGTGGGAGTTCCGACGGCCAGCGAAAACCTTTCCTACAACGTTTCGCAAATCGTAATCATGGCGATGATTTCCACGCTGGGAACATACGCAATGTCGGCGCAAGTTTACACAGCCACGATTTGCCGCTTTGTCTTTGTCATGGCAATCGGAATCGGAAGCGCCGTCCAAATCAAAACCGGCTGGAGCGTAGGCGCGGGCCAAGAGGAAGAGATTTACAAAAAGGTCTACAAGTACGGCGCCGTCGCCACCGCTTGCTCGGTTTCTATTATTTTGTTAATAAACCTTTTTCGCGGGCCAATCATCGGATTTTTCACCAAGCAGGAAGAAATCGCCGCGCTCGTTTCCACGCTGCTATTGCTTTCGATTTACTTGGAATTTGGCCGCTCAAAAAATTTGATTTACATCGGAGCGCTAAAGGGCGCCGGCGACATAAAGTTCCCGGTCCTTTACGGAATGTTCTCAAACTGGGTCATCATGGTCGGCGGAAGCTATTTGTTGGGCCTAAAGCTGGGCCTTGGCGTCGCCGGTTTCTGGCTAGGCATCGCCACGGACGAAACGACGCGCGGCCTTGTAATGATGCTGCGCTGGAAAAGCAAGCGCTGGATGAACAAAGCGCTGGTCTAAGCCGCTCGCAAGCTTTGATTGCAAGACCTTAACTGCTGGTTCGAGCGGGGCCACCGCGTCCTTTCGGACGCTGCCTTCGCCGCTCGCAAGCCTACGACTGCGGCGCGGCGACTTTAAGGTCTTTCAAAAGTTCCTTCCTCTCGTCGCTAATCTTAAAGCTTTCGCGCGCTTTTTGAATCGCCTTGTTGTGGGTCCACGCATCCAAGCGCTTTGCCTTTATGTACGGAAGCGCCGCGTCCCACTGCTTGGCAAGCGCCTCGGCAAAGTACCACGCCACGGCCATTTTGATGTAATACTCGTCGGACTTGACGGCGGCGACAATTTTTAAGAATTTCGGCTCAAAGAACTCGTCCAAAAAATGTCGCATAAGGTTTATAATGCCAAAGCGAACCGTGTAAATACGTCCGCTTTTAATCCAATCCATAATTAGAGGCAAAAGTTTGTCTTTATGGTTTTTAAAACATATGGGCGAAGTTTGGTCGCAAGTGGCCCAGTTGTCGATGCAGGGCAAAAAGCGCTCCAGCTCGGCGACGCACTGGTCAAAGTCCTTTATGCCGCTTACGACAAAGCCGTGCAGCTGGTTTTCCTCAAAGTATTTGTGCGGAAGGTCGGAGAGAAATTTTTGGGCGGCGGGAGCGAGCGCGGCGCGTTTTGGGCTCGCAAGCAATTCCTTGGCAAGGGCGCGCAGTTCCGGCGTCTTTATGCCCAAAATGGTTTTGGGGTCAACGTTGGGAATTATTCGGCTTGTAAAGGCGGCGGTTTTGGGGTCGGCCATTTGCCGCAGCGTTTTTTGAATTGAGTCCATATTTTTCCTCCGTTCCTTTAAAAACAAAAAAGCCTGCCCATAAGGACAGGCCTTTGAGACTGACACGATTCGCCACTCTGGTCGCAAACATCGTGTTTGCTTCCGCCGTGGCGTCTCCGCTCTCTTTCAGCGCCGTCCTGGCGTTGAATCCAAAAAATTGCCGCGCATTGCTCGCGATTTTTTGGACCGTTCGCTCCGCTTCGAATCGGCTCGTTCGACCAAACTTAAACATAAAAAAAGGTTCATCGTCTGATGAACCTTTACTTTGAGACTGACACGATTCGAACGTGCGACCTCCACCTCCGCAGGGTGGCGCTCTAATCCAGCTGAGCTACAATCTCGTACAAGCGGAGCTTGTAAAACGGAAGCGACAGGAGTCGAACCTGCCGGGCCCAAATTGGAACCCACGGATTAGCAATCCGGCGTATTACCGCTCTACCACGCTTCCAAATATGCGGAGCGAGAGGGATTTGAACCCCCGGTACCTTGCGGTACAACGGTTTTCAAGACCGCCGCGTTCGACCACTCTGCCATCGCTCCAAAATGTTCTACGATTTTAGCATAAAAATCCAGAATGTGTCAAGTAGCGCGCAGATTTTTGTAAAAGAGAATTTTTACTTGCGCCCGCCGCTATTCCATGTTATAGTTAAGAGCGTATGAACAAGAAAAAAGCGATTGTCGCGTCGCTCGCCGCCGCATTAATTCTTATCCTTGCTGCCTGTTCAAATTCTGACGGCGGCTTGCCGATTCTGCCCGACACTTTTGCAGAAGCGTTAAAGACCCTTCCAAATGTAGAAAGCGTTGAGCCGATCAAAGAAAAATCCGACTTTAAGGGAACCGTTTACAAAGTCTACTTCAAGTCGCAGCTGGATCCCGCGGACATCTCAAAGGGAACGTTCCGCCAAAAAGCCTACATCGGCTTTGCGGGCTACGACAAACCCAACTGCCTTATGACAACCGGCTATTCGCTCAGCGATTACGCCGCGCTTGCGCGGTATTCGGAAAATGAGGCCGCCTTTATTTTGCAGGGAAACCTAATTGCCGTGGAGCACCGCTATTTTGGAGAATCAGTCCGAACCGACAAAAAGCGTTTGGACGGCGCCGACTACTGGGAATACTTGAACACAAAAAACGCCGCGGAAGACTTGCACGCGATTGTAAGCGCGCTGAAAACTTTTTTTAAAGGAAAATGGGTGGCGCAAGGAGCCAGCAAGGGCGGACTTACGGCAAACCTCTTTAGCTACTATCATCCCGAAGATGTTGACGTAACCATGCCCTATGTGGCGCCGCTTTGCAACGCCCAAGCCGACACCCGATTGTTTGAATTTATCTACACAGAGGCGGGCAACAAAGACAGCCGCTATAGCGGCTCCGCAGCCGACTACCGCGAGCTTTTGACAAACATTCAAATATGGCTTTTGGAAAAGCGGGACCAACAATACGAAGAGGGCAAAACGTTCAAAGAAAAATATATCGAGTTATCCACCTCCGCCTCCAGCGAGCCGATTCGTCCTGAATTGGCAGACTTTTATTATGAAATGTCAATTGGCGATTTTCCTATGAGAGTTTGGCAATATAAAGACGTAAAAGACTTTGCGGACTTAAAGACCTTTTACAATCTGCCAAACGATAATGATGAATCAACGGATTCAAACGGAAAAAGGCAGTCAAAAAAATCCTTTCTGCTATCAGAAATACTAGACGACTCAGGCGGCGACACATTGCTCCCCTACGTTTTTCAATCCTTTTGTGAATTGGGAAACTACAGGCTGGATTTTTCTTATTTGCGTCAGGCAATCGCGGCCAAAGGAAGTTCGGCAACAATTACTATTGCTCCCGATCAAGAAATGACAGTGTATCAAACCGAATTTTCCGACGCGGAAAAGGCCCTGTTCGCTAAATACACGCCAGCGATTCACGACAACTTAATAAATTGGATTAACACGACAGACGAGCAAGTGATTATGATTTACGGAAACAGCGATCCTTGGTATTCAGCGCGCATTCCAGACGTGGAGCGCGACAACGTCCATATTTTTGTCCATCCCGCCAACAACCATAACTCGATGATTGCAAATTTTCCTGAAGCGCAAAGAAATGAGATGGAAGCCTTGTTGCGCCAATACTTGTATTAAAGCGCGTTAAAATCCAGCGCCTTTAGCGCGGCGATTGTTTCGTCGTAAAGGGCGAAGAGGTTGGACGTTTCGGCCAAAATGGTCGCCTCGTCCTTGTCGCGCGCGGCGTGCTCGCACTTTTCGGCAAGAGCGCCCAAATCCATTCCGCCAACCAAGCGGGAGCTGGACTTTAGGCCGTGAACCTTTATGCGGTAATTGTCCCAATCCTTGGCGTCAAAGGCGGCCTTTATGTCGGAATAGTTTTGGTCGCGCTGTTCCACAAACATGTCGACCATGTCCTTGTACATATCCTTGTCGTCCATGGAATATTCCATTCCATGCGCGGTGTCAATAGTCATCTTTTGCCTCCTAACTAGAACGGCCGCTTGGGCTTTTTTGCGGCTTCCAAGCGATTAAAAATATCCGCGATCTTTTGCACCAAAATTCCAGGCGGGGTGTTCTTGAGCAAATAGCCTACGGGCCGCGCGGCGATGACTTGCTTTACGATTTCGCTGTCGTCGTTGGCGGTTAGGAACACAACCGGAATGTCCGCGGTGGAAGGGTCGGATTTGATAAGCTGGAACACGTCAAGCCCCGAAAGAACCGGCATTTCGTAGTCCAGCAGAATCATGTCAACCTTGTAGTGGGACAAAAGCGCTATGGCGTTGGTTCCGGATTTTTCCGTAAGAACGTTGTAGGTTTTGTTAAGCCAGCGGTCCATCGCGTGCAGCTGAACCTGCTCGTCGTCAACGACCAAAATCGTCTTTTTGCTTGAATCCAGCTCGTATTCTTTTACGCCGTCCGAGAAGGAATAGTCGCCGCCGTCCTTTTCCAAAATCTTTAAAAATTCCGGCATGTCCACGGGACGCTCAAAGGCGTACTTTACGTATTCCCTCTGGATGTATTCATAAGCCATGTTGATTTCGCCGGCGTTTCCGATGAAGTACAAGCGGCACTTCTTTCCTTCGCCGGTTATGAAATTGTTCACCCACTGAAAGAAAGCGTTGTCGCTGTCTTCAAGGCGTTCCAGATAAAGAATCAAAATTCCTGGCGGTTCGTCGGAAAGCATTCGAGCGTTGATATAGTTTCCTTCCGGAGGACAAAAATCCACCTCGTATGCGGCGCCGTTCAAATTTTTTACCAGCGCCTTTATCAAAAAGCTTTGCTCGTTATTGCCTATTAACAATACCTTTCTGCTCAAAAAAAGACTCCTGCAAATAATTATTATAATTATATCATAGTTTTGCCAACTTTTCAATAAAAAACCAAAAAATTTGCGCCCCACCGCCTGGCGAAAATTCCGCATTGTAAGCAAGACAAAAAACGCGGGCAAAAAAGGGGCGGGTCCCAGCGACGAAAAAAATACTTGGCGCCTCCCGTCCTTGCGTCGCTGCGCTCCGCTTTGGATAGGAAAATATCCACTTGCGCTCTTACGAGCGCTGCCAATCGCTCGCTGGCTTGCTGACGGGCCCCTCCAAGTCCCTCCAAGTCTTTTTTTCTGCGTCCCGCCCCTTTTTTGCCCGCGTTTTTTAATTGTTTGAAATGCGGAAATCCGCGCAACTGTTACGGAATAAAGTTAAAACGCGCGAGACTGCGGGCCGGGCCGTCTGAGCGTTCTGCAGGGCGAGCGAAGCGAGTCAAATTTCCATCTACCTGCAGCCACGCGGAAGACGGACGGACGCAGTCGGAAGCGTTTTGGCTTGCCTATCATGCGGAATTCCTGAAACGCCTGGCGGTTCCTATAGAAAAAAGAGGCAAAATGCGCTATAATTTTGGGCAATTTACACTCTTTGGAGTCTTACAAATGAAAAAACTTTTATTGGGGAACGCCGCCCTTGCCCGCGGCTTGTACGAGGCCGGCTGCGCTTTGGCCAGCTCATACCCCGGAACGCCCAGCACCGAGGTTACGGAAGAAGCCGTTAAATTCAACGAAATTTATTGCGAATGGGCGCCCAACGAAAAGGTTGCTTTGGAAACCGCTTTTGGAGCGAGCCTTGCCGGAAAGAGAGCCTTTTGCGCGATGAAGCACGTCGGCCTTAACGTCGCCGCCGACCCCCTCTTCACCATTTCTTACACGGGAGTCAACGCCGGCCTTATAATCAACGTTGCCGACGATCCCGGAATGCACTCTTCGCAAAACGAGCAGGACTCGCGCCACTACGCCAAGGCTTCAAAGATTCCAATGCTGGAACCTAGCGATTCCCAAGAGGCCTTGGACTTTGCAAAAGCCGCCTACGAAATTTCAGAAAAATTTGACACGCCGGTATTCATAAAAATGTGCACGCGCGTAAGCCATTCCCAAAGCATAGTCGAGCTTGGCGAGCGCGCAGAACCTCCCGCCCGCCCATACGAAAAGAATCCGCAAAAATACGTGATGGCTCCGGCCAACGCGAAGCGCCGCCATCCCTTTGTGGAGGAACGGACGCAAAAACTTTCGGAGTTGGCCGAGACCTCGCCCCTTAACAAAGTTGAGATGGGCGGAACAAAGCTCGGAATCATTTGCGACAGCACATGCTACCAGTACGCCAAGGAAGTTTTTGGCGACGAGGCTTCAATCCTAAAGCTGGGAATGGTCTGGCCCTTCCCGCCAAAATTGATAAAGGACTTTGCCTCAAAGGTGGAGCGCCTTGTGGTTTTGGAAGAGCTGGATCCCTTTATCGAAGACTATGTAAAGTCGCTTGGAATTAAGGTTGAAGGAAAATCTTTGTTCCCGATTGTTGACGAATTTTCGCAAAGCCTTGTGGCCGAAAAGTTTGGAAAAGCCGCGCCCGCCGCTTGCAAAAAAATCGAGGGCCTTCCAGTGCGTCCGCCGGTCATGTGCGCGGGCTGCCCCCACCGAGGCTTGTTCTACACTTTGGCGCGGCAAAAATGCACAGTGCTTGGCGACATCGGCTGCTACACTTTGGGCGCGATGCCTCCGCTTGGCGCGATCGACGCGGTTGAATGCATGGGCGCTTCGGTAAGCTCTATCCACGGCTTTAACAAGGCAACAGGCGGCGCGCTTGCCGGAAAGACTGTCGCCGTAATCGGAGACTCGACTTTCATGCACTCCGGCATGACCGGCTTGGCAAACATCGCCTACAACATGAGCGACTCGACCGTAATCATTTTGGACAACTCAATCACCGGAATGACCGGCCACCAGCAAAACCCGACGACCGGCTACAACATAAAAGGCGACCCGGCCGGAAAAATCAACTTGGAGGCGCTTGTCCGCTCGATGGGCATAGAGCGCGTCCGTGTCGTTGACCCCTACAACTCAAAGGAAACCGAAGCCGCCGGGCAAATCCGCCGCTACAAGTCAACGACCAAAAATGCGTCGGCTGCAAGGCGTGCATGAAAATCGGCTGCCCGGCAATCAGCTTTAAGGGCGGAAAGGCTTTTGTTGACCAAACCCAGTGCGTGGGCTGCGGCGTTTGCAAACAACTTTGCGCCAAGAACGCCTTTGAAGGCTAGCGCGGACAGCCGTACTGTTAGGAGGAATTGAAATGACTACAAACGTGATGATAGTTGGAGTTGGCGGACAAGGTTCGCTTTTGGCAAGCAAACTGCTGGGCCAAGTTTTATTGAACAAGGGCTACCAAGTTAAGGTTAGCGAAGTTCACGGAATGAGCCAGCGCGGCGGAAGCGTTGTGACATACGTCCGCTTTGGCGACAAAGTTTATTCCCCGATAATCGACAAGGGCGAGGCCGACTGCATTATTTCTTTTGAAACCTTGGAAGCCGCGCGCTACATGGAAAACCTAAAGGCCGGCGGAACGGTGATCGTAAACGAGCAAGAAATCGACCCGATGCCGGTAATCACAGGAGCGGCTTCCTACCCCGAAAACCTCGTTCAAAAAATGAAAGACGCCGGCGCCAAAGTTGACGCGATCGACGCGCTCAGCCTGGCATTAAAGGCAGGCTCTGCAAAAAGTGCCAACATCGTTTTGATGGGCCGCTTTTCGACATACTACAAGGACATCGCCGAACAAGATTGGCTTGACGCGCTTGCCCAATGCGTAAAGCCGCAATTTTTGGAAATGAACAAAAAAGCCTTCGCGCTGGGAAGAGGAGAATAAAATGTATTGGAACCAAACAAAAGAGTGCATGGATCGCGGGGAGCTAAAGAAGCTTCAGAGCGAGCGGCTTGTAAAAATGGTAAGCTATGTTTACCACAACGTTCCCTATTACCGCGAGAAAATGCAAAAGGCCGGAGTTGAGCCGGGCGACATTCGCGGACTTGAGGACATAGAAAAGCTGCCCTTCACCACTTACGAAGATTTGAACAAGGCCTATCCCTTTGGCTTGGCGGCCGTTCCAAAGTCGGAATTGGTGCGCGTCCACGCTTCAAGCGGAACGACGGGAAAGCCAAAAATCGCCGTCTACACCAGGCGCGACATCGACACGTGGAGCGAATGCGCCGCGCGCTGCCTTACAATGGCCGGCGTTACAAGGGACGACGTAATCCAAGTAGGCTACGGCTACGGCTTGTTCACCGGAGGCCTTGGAGCGCATTACGGCGCCGAATACGTTGGCGCTTTGGTTTTGCCGATGTCAACGGGCAACACAAAAAAATTAATCGACATGATGATTGACTGCGGCGCCACCGCGATCGCTTGCACGCCCTCGTATCTTTTGCATGTTGCCGAAGACTTGCAAAAGGCCGGCTTGGTCGACAAGATAAAATTAAAGACTGCCATTTGCGGCGCGGAGCCTTGGACAAACGAAATGCGCGCGTCTATAGAAAAGCAGCTGGGAATCAAGGCCTACGACATTTACGGCTTGACAGAAATTTTGGGCCCAGGAGTCGCCGCCGACTGCGACGCCCACGCTGGCCTTCACATTTGGGAAGACCACTTTTTCCCGGAAATCCTTGACCAGGCCACGCTCAAGGCCGTTCCCGAAGGACAGAGCGGCGAGCTTGTAATCACGACGCTGACCAAAGAAGGCATGCCGATGATCCGCTACCGCACAAAAGATTTGACCAGCCTAGAAACTTCAAAATGCTCTTGCGGAAGAACGATGGCGCGCATCCAGCGCTTTAAGGGCCGTACCGACGACATGCTTATCATTCGCGGCGTGAACGTGTTCCCGTCGCAGGTTGAGGCGGCGCTTTTGACGATTGACGGAACGACGCCCCACTACATGATTGTCGTCGACCGCGTTGACAACGCCGACACATTTGAAGTGCAGGTTGAAGTTGACGAGCGCTTCTTTAGCGACGAAGTTTCCAAATTGGAAAACCTTTCAAAGCAAATCAACGCCAAGCTGCGCGAGGCCTTGGGCCTTAACGCGAAGGTCAGCCTAGTCCAGCCCAACGCGCTGGTTCATTCCGACGGAAAGACCAAGCATGTTGAAGACAGGCGCAAGTTGTACCAGTAAACGCCAAGCGGAACGGCTGCAAGCCCTAAAAAGCCGCCGCCGTTTTGGTTGGAGAAAAAACTCAGGAGGTAATTATGTTCATTAAACAGCTTTCAATATTTTTGGAAAACAAGGGCGGCTCGCTCGGCGAAGTTCTCAAGATTTTGAGCGGAGAGAACGTCAACATCGCGTCGGCAAGCTTGGCCGACACAAATGATTTTGGCGTCCTTCGCCTTTTGGTCAGCGACACCGACAGGGCCTACAAGGTTCTTAAGGAAAAAGGAATCACTTCCAAAATCAGCGACGTTGTCGGCGTTTGCGTTCCCAACGAAACAGGCGGCTTTTCAAAAGTCGTGCAATTGATTCTTGACGCCGGCCTCAACATCAGCTACATCTACGGCCTTTCCGTCCAAAACGACGGCGCCAACATCGTGATGAAAACCGACGACTTGGACAAAACAGTTTCCATCCTAAAAGCCGCCGGCGTCAAGTTGCTGGAGCAAAGCGAGCTGTAAAGGAAATTTGTTGCTTTAAATTTAAAATGCCCTTATAATAAAGATGTAAAGTTTGCCGCGCAAAGAACATTATCCAACAATTAATAGTTTTTGCATGCGCGGTTGACACATCTTTTTAATATCTTTTTTTTCTTTACCACAATTCAGGCCGAGTGTTGGATAGGCGCTGAAAAATAATTTTTCTCACGAGGCATGTGGTATGGAAAATCAAATTTCAATTTTAGAAGAAAATTCTATCCGTTCAAAAATTCATGTTATTCGCGGTCAGCAGGTGATGCTGGATTTTGATTTAGCGCAGATTTATGGTTATGAAACACGCCGTTTTAATGAACAAGTAAAGAATAATCAAAAACGTTTCGATGAAGATTTTAGATTTCAACTCACAAAGGAAGAATTTAAGGGCCTAAACTTGATGTCGAAATTTTCGACATCAAGTTGGGGTGGAACTAGAAAATTACCTTACGCCTTCACCGAACAGGGAATCTATATGCTAATGACCGTCCTCAAAGGCGACCTTGCCGTCACTCAAAGTAAAATGCTTATCAGAACCTTTAAAGAAATGAAGCATTTTATTCAGAATAATTCTCATATTTTTGCTGAACTGGATAATATAAAAAAGCGCCTCTTGGAATCTGACTTACATCACAAGGAAACTGATATAAAGATAAAAGAACTTTTTTCCTTAATGGACAAATACAACATAAAAGAAACCCAAGGTGTTTTCTTCCAGGGCCAGATATTCGATGCCTATGCAAAGTTTGAAAGTTTTCTTACGGCCGCTAAGAAAGAAATAATCCTTATAGATAACTATGTAGATTTATCGATTCTCCAACGGCTTGCAAAAAAGAAAAAAGGCGTTAATGTGACAATCTACACCGCCCCTAAAACAAAACTGACGGCGCAGGATGTTCAGATTTTTAATGCTCAATATCCGACTCTCACCTTGAATCATACAACAAAAACTCACGACAGATTTCTGATTATTGATAATTCAACGATTTACCACATTGGAGCAAGCCTTAAAGACCTGGGAAAAAAGTGCTTTGGATTTAGTGTACTTGATTCCAGTTTTATTCCGATGATTCTAAAACACTTATAAAAACCGTACGCCATGCCCCAAAAATTATCCGCTCCGCGGCCGCTTAAAGGGTATACCCTTTAAGCAATTTAGTCAATTGATTAAAGACCTTCGTCCTCCGCTACTTCTTGTAAAATTCCGGGAAGAAGAAAATGATCATCGTGTACAATTCCAAGCGGCCGGCAAGCATGGCGAACATGTACCAGCCTTTGAGGGCTACGGGCAAAAAGCCGTAGTTGCATGACGGGCCAAGCAAGCCGTAGGCCGGGCCGACGTTTCCCACCATGCTTAAGGCGCCGGTAAAGGCCGTTCCCAAATCCAAATTCGCGGCGGCTCCAAAAAGGGTCGTGACGACAAGCAAAAGCAAATACAAGGTCATAAAGGCGGCGACGTTAAAGACGATGTCCTTGCGGCCGGCCCGGTTGTTCAACCGAATGCTAAAGACTCCGTGCGGATGCAAGGTCTTTAAAAACTCGTTGTTGGCTTGCTTGGCAAAAACCACCCAGCGGATTATTTTTACGCCGCCGCTTGTCGAGCCCGAGCAGCCGCCCGTAAAGAACAGGAAGAAAATAAAGGCTTGGGCAAGCGGCGGCCAAAAAGTGTAGTCCGCCGTGGCGAAGCCTGTGGTGGAAATTATCGTCGCCGTTTGGAACGAAGAAAAGCGGAGCGATTTTAGAAAGCCGCCGTAATGCTGCAAGTTTGCGAAAGTGATTCCCAAGACAAAGACAAAAATCAGCGCGACGTAAACTTTAAATTCCGTGTTCTCGCGAATGTCCTGAAATTTTCCTGTCAACAAATAAAAGTAAAGCGTGAAGTTCACTCCGGCCAAGAACATAAAGACCGTGCAAATCGCGTCGATGGCGACGGAGTTGTAAGCGCCGATGCTTGCGTTCCTGTTGCTAAAGCCGCCAGTTCCTACAGTGGAAAAGGAATGCAAGAGCGCGTCGTAAAAACTCATGCCCGCGATTTTTAAAAGAACAAGCTCCAAGCAAGTGAACAAAATGTAAATCGTCCAAAGCGCTTTGGCGGTGTTGGTTATTTTTGGAGTGAACTTTCCTTTTTCGGGGCCGGTCGTCTCCGCCTTGATAAGCTGGAAGCCGCCCACGCCCAAAAGCGGAAATAGCGCCACAGTGAGCGCCACGATTCCCATGCCGCCAAGCCAGTGGGTTTCGGTTCGCCACAAGTTGATGGATTTGGGAAGATGTTCCACCTCGCTTAAAATTGTGGCGCCGGTCGTGGTAAAGCCGGAGACGCTTTCCCAAAGAGCGTCGATGTAATTTGGAATCGCGCGGCTAAAGTAAAACGGAAGCGAGCCAAAAGCGCCCGCAAAAATCCAAGCGAACGCCACGACAAAAAAAGCGCCGCGCGTCGATAGCGCTATTTTCTTTTTTCTTCCGGCGACAAAAAAAACGAGCGCCAAAAAAATCGCGCAGGCCATCGGAACCAAAAACGCCGGAAGAACATTGTACTCCTTGTAATAAAGCGCTGCTGCCACAGGAAAAACAAAGGTGGCGGCGATGATTCCCAAAATAGAAAATTCTATTCTTAAAAAAGAAAACAAGGTCATTTTGACTCCGCCCCAAAAAGCTTTAAAAGCTTTTCCGTTTCTTCCGCAAGAGCGATGATAATCAATTGGTCGTTGGCGTCAAGGGTCGTGCTTCCGACAGGAATCATGTAATTTTGCGCGCCGGCTTTTTTCTCAAGCATCACAAGGAAGGCGCCGGCCTTGGCGATGTCGAGCAATGTCTTTCCGACAAGCTTTGAGCTGGGCGACAAAACACACTCGACGATTTCAAGCTGGCCTTCGGAGACGGTATGAATGCCTGTGACGCTTTTTCCGCGCAAGTGGCTCATGATTGAGTCTACGACCGTATCGCGCAAGGGAACGGGAACGTCAACGCCAAGCTTGCGCGCGATTTGCGCGAAGGTGGAACTTTCTACCAAACTTACGGAGCGGCCCACGCCAAGGGATTCCAAGTAGGCGGCCACGACCATGTTCAGCTCGCGGTTGTGCGTGGCGCAAATGACCAAGTCGTATTCGGTGAGGCCTTCCTCGCGCAAGAAACTTTCGTCGGTGATGTCGCCCTTAAAGACGCGGGCCGTTGGATAGCGCTCGCTGGCTTCTTTTGCAAGAATGTCGTCTTGGTCGACGATGGCGAAATTTTTTCCAACCTTGACGCGCTTTCCAAAAAATTTAGAAAGCAGCGAGGAGCTTTGCTTTGCCATCAAGCGATCGGCGATCAGCGTTCCGATGCGGCCCGCTCCTACAAGCGCGATTTTTTCCAAGGATTCCACGCTGGAACCGCACAAGGCCAGCAAGTCCACGACGTCTTCCTTGCGCGCCAAAACGCCGATGCTGTCTCCGGCGTTCAAAAGGGTGGAGCCGCTCGGAAGCGTCATTTTTTCGCCGCTTTCAACATACGCGATGAGGAAGGGCTTTGAAGTGAGCTTTCGCACGTTCTTGAGCTGCTGGCCGGCAAGGGGCGCTCCTTGCGCGATTGTTATGCGGCTTATTTCGTATTCGGAATTTTCAAAGGTGACGACATCGCTCACGGCGCCGCTTTCAACGGCGTGAACCACCGCGTCGGCGGCCTCAACGTCTGGGTTGACCATGTAATCGATTCCGTAAAGGGGGCGGTGCTTTCCGCTAAAAGTTTCGGCATGCTTTTTTATCGCGGCGGCGGTGTTCATATAGTAAGAAAAGTTCCGCACGCGCGCAATCTTTAAGATGTCGGGATAAACTGAATCAACCAAGGAACAAGTTATCATGTTCACTTCGTCGTTGGCGGTGACGCAAACCAACGCGTCGGCTTTTCCTATTCCAACGTCTTCCAAATTTTCAAGATTGTTTCCGTCCATCTCGCGGACTTCGCAGTCAAGGGAGTTGGAAGCGTGGCGAATAACTTCTTCCGAATTGTCGATGAGAACAACTTCGTTGCGTTCGTTGATGAGTTTCTTTGCCAGCTGGCGGCCGGTAAAGCCCGCGCCTACGATTACGATTTTCATAACATTTTATTGTAGCGCCTAAAAGGCCTTTGAGCAAGGGCAAGCCCGCGCGTTGCAATTTGGCCTTTTTTTTGCTAAAATCGCCGTATGAAAAATTTGGCAAAAACTACAATGGCAGCCGCCGTTTTTTTTGCGGCCGCAAATATATTCGCCCTGCCCGGCGCGCAGGCCGACATTCCCGACGCCAGCGGAGAATATGTTTATTACCGCGACTATTCATTTAACCGCGAAAGCTACATCGGCTTTCTTTTCTACGACGAACAGACTTACGAAGCGCGCTGGTTCGCCCCAGCCACAGAAAATTTAGCGGAAAAGAACATCGACATTTTGTTTTCTGTAGAGCAAAAAAACGGCCGCTTGGATTTGACGGGGGAACGCTTTGTGGCGCCGCCCGCGCAGGAAGACGTTGAAGTTGTAAACTACATTCACGACTTGATTTACGAACTGAGCGGCCGCCGCGCCAAATTGCAAAAAAGCCTTTTGGTCGATTACGAAAAAAACAAGCTGCCCTTCATGCAAGCGGGAATCGCCGAGGCGGCCAGCTACGAACAGTTTGGCGGCCCGGTTCAAATGCTTTACGACGCGGCCGTTCCGATTTTCAATCTAAAGAAAATTGTGGATTACACAGGACGCGACGTTTTTGTCGTCGTCACAATCGGAAAGATTGAAAGCTCCAAGGACAAGACTTTCGCGGAATTTGTTCCGCCGATAAAGAACGCCGCAAAACGGGAATCGTTCCAAATCAAGAGCGCAAAAAAAGAGACGCTTTCCAGCCGCGTTGAAATTGGAAAAAACTCGGCGCTTGTTCAAAGCGTCCAAGCCGACAAAAACTGGTCGCTAGCCGGCCAAAACGTCTGGACGCTGGACGACAGCGCGATTGTGTCAATGCAAACGATGGGCCTGCCGGAAGGGGACGCCCTTGGCCAACAAAAAACCGCCGCCCGCTTTTTGCGCTTTTTCGCTTCAAGCAAAAACGGAGTCTACTGCGATTGGAACGCGCTGGACATCCACGCGGGCGGCTCGACAGTAAAAATCAGCGCGCGAACTTACAATCCAAAGACAAAGAAAATAATCACCGACATCAAGACTGTCCGCGCCGCCGCCCCAAACCTTTGCGGCTGTCTTTCGCTCGCAGTCTACACCGACGACTACCAAGCCAATCGCGGCTACTTTGACAGGATTGCCAAAAGCTACCTCTGCAAGATGGAGCAATAGGAACGGTCAAGGCGCGCTTCGCTCAAGGCCTTGACACGTTCCTTTTGCGGCGCGAATCAAATTTTCGCGCCGCAATCCCAGAGCAAAATCTTGTTGACGCCTTCCTTTAGTTGCGCGAAGGGGCCGGGAAGATTTTGCGCCGAGCGGGAGGCTCCCAAAAAGTCCTTGTCAAAGACTATGTCGTTTCCGTCGGGGCCGTCAAAGCGCGCTTGGCTTATGCGCGTCATTCCCAAATCTTTTGTGGCCACCACGGCGGCGCGGGCGGACAAAAGATTTTTGTCGGCGGCAAACTGGATGTAAGTCTTTTTTCCTTCAACGACAATTTTAACGCCGGGATTTTTTTCGCTGGCGGTGAATGATTTTTCGCCGTCGTACTTTTTGGCGCCGCCGGCGTAATGGTTGCTCTTTACGCAAACCGCTTGCATAACGCGCATGAAAACGTCATGGTCGCCGTCGCCCGCTTTTGCGACGTTGGCCTTGAATTTTTCAAAACTCGGCGCGCTTGGGGCCGTGGTGAATTCCGAAGTGGAAAAAAGCGCCTTTATCGCCTTGAATGCTGCGGCGTACTTTTCTTGGTTGGCCTTGGTCGGGTTGTCCATAAAGTCGTGGAGCCAAGAGCCCATCGAAGTCAAGAACAAGTTTTGGTTGTAAGTGTTGGTTCCGTCCAAAGACTGCTCGGTCCACGCCTTGCTTCCGCCAACAAAAATGTTTTGCATCACGCGGTCGTCGCCGCTAAAAATGAGAGCCGTTCCCAAAACGTCCGTGGAGTGCGGAAAGTGGTAGGGCGTTGCGCGGTCCATCACTTGCTCGCGGCGGGTTGTTCCCAAGCACAAGTTGTGGATGTAGGCGCCGCCCTGCGAGATGTTGTCAAAGTTGTAATCGCTCGCGAAGATGTTGTTGTCCACGACGTAGGGGCCGTGCGAAACCTCCACCATCAAGTCGCGGTCGTTGGCGTAGTACAAATTGCTTGAGATTCGCGTTCCCTGCGTTTCCCAGTCGAGCCAGGTTCCCAAAGTGCAGTTGTGTATGTTGTTGTTTTTAATCTGAACGTCGATGGCCGCGTGCAATTTTATTCCGCCAATTTCGTAGCCAAAAAATTCGTGCTTGACCGCGATGTTGTAAATGTGGTTGCGTTCAATCTTGCTGAAGGCGCAGCCCAAGTGGCCCACGATTCCGTTTTGGCCGCAGTCGTAAATCACGTTGTCGCGCACGATGTGGCTTCCGATTTTTTCTTTGCTCCAGCCCGCCTTTAGAGCGCGGAACACAGCTTCCATTTGGAATTGGTAGCCAGGCTTTTCGCGGAACTTTGTACAATCGTTGTCGCCGGTCGAGCCTTCCTTTCCCAATGTAATCGCGGAACACTTCGCGTCGTGAATGACGCAGTTTTGGATGACCCAGCCCTTTGCCCAGCGGGGTCCGACCATTCCGGGTTGGTCTGCCGTAGGCGGCGCCCAAGGAGTGGCGGCCTGGCAAATTTCAAAGCCGTCGATTGTGATATAGTCCAAGCCGAGCTTGTCGGGATAGAAGCAACTTTGGCGGACGCTTATTTCCACCAATTCCTTGTTAGGATCCTTGTCCTGAAAGTTCGCGTAAATCGTCGTCTCCGTGTCGCGGACTTGCGCGAACCATTGGTAAACTGTTTGTTCCGGCTCAAGAATCTTTTCCTTGCGCTTTGTCCACGGCGGATTGAAGCCGCTCGTCCGCTTTTTGGCCGCGCGCGCCTCTTCCAAGGACATCGCTTCGTACATCGACTTTCCGTTTAAATAAACGTCTCCAAGGTGAACCGGCTTTTTAAGCGGCCATACGACCCAGTCGCCCCATACGGGTTTTGCGAATGGGTTCACGCCGTTTCCGCCGCCCTTTGTCCATATCGTGTTGGGAACGGTGACAACCCAAAGCGAACCGGCCTCTTTTTTCCAGCCCGAAATTTTTTCAGAGCCCTTTATTATCGGACGCTCGCCCTTGGCCGCGCGGTAGACAATCGGGCAGTCCGGGCCGCGTCCGCCGTTTTGCGGCCTGACCCATTCGCGGTATGTTCCGCCAAAGACCGTTACTATGTCTCCGGCGACCGCCACGCTCGCGGCCTTTGATATTGTTTTAAACGGCGCTTTTGCCGTTCCGTCGTTAAAGTCCGAACCATTTGTTTTTACAAAATATTCCATAGATTTATTTTAGCGCTCCTTTAGCCTTATTTTTGCGCGAACCGTTCTTCAATTTTAAATTCGCCGTTTTGTATTTTTTCCAAAAATTCATTCTTGGGCATTGGCTTTCCGAACAAAAAGCCCTGCAAGCGCTGGCAACCGATGGAACGCAAAAATTCATAGGCTTCCGAAGTTTCAACGCCTTCGGTCAAAGTTTGCATTCCAATTTTGTTGGCCAGCGACACTATGCTGGAAAGAATCGGACGGGTCTTTTGGTTCTCAGAAAATTTTGAAAGAAACTTCATGTCTATTTTCATCATGTCAAACGAAAAGTCTTTGAGCGCGTTCAAGCTGGAATATCCCGATCCAAAATCGTCAAGCCAAAGCGAAAAGCCCTGCGAGCGAAATTCTTTGATGGCGTCTTGAAGCTCGCGGTCAGAATCCGTCAACGCGCTTTCCGTTATCTCAATGTGAATGTCGTCCCTCTTGATTTTGTACCGTTCCACAAGCGCGTTGATTTCTTGGACAAGATTTAAAAGTTCAAAATCAAGCCGTGAAAAATTTATCGACACCGGAACATAGGGCTGACTTTTTTCGTAAGCCTCGCTCAAGTCGCGGCAAACGCTTTCCATCACATACATGTCCAGCTTGTGAATCTGCCTATACTCTTCAAGCACCGGAATGAAGTCCGCCGGAGAAAGCGGACCGTATGTAGGATCACGCCATCGCGCCAAGGCTTCCGCCCCGCAAATCTTTCCAGAGTCCGCCCACACGACGGGTTGGTAATAAACTTGAATCCAGCCTTCCTTTAGCGCCAAATCGATGTTGTTGATAACATACTGCTTGCGCTTGAATTCCGTGTCCATGACGGCGTTGTACTCAGCAATGTCGCAGCCAAAACGTTTTTTTACGGAAAGACAGGCGTAACGCGCGTGGTCGAGCGCGACACTGGGCGGAACGTAACGGTCGGTCGGCGCGTAGATTCCGCATTTAAGCCCAAGCTGAATCGTATTTTCCAATTCGATGACTTGCTTTCTAAAAAAGACCAACTTTTCTTCAAGGCCGTCCGCCTTTGCAAGCGCCACAAAATGGTCGTCCGAAAAGCGCGCCGTCAAATCGCCTTCAAAAATCGCCCGCATTATGTGGCCCACCGAGCGCAAAAAATTGTTTCCGCTCTTAAATCCGTATTTTTGGTTGTAGTTCTTAAAATTTTCTATGTCCATAAAGACAAAGCGCAGTTTGGAAATGTCAGTCTTCACGTCGCCAAGAATTTCTATGGCCTGCCTTTGAAAAAAATTCAAATTGGGAAGAAGCGTCAATTCGTCTTCAAAAGACCTCTTTTTAAAATGGCTGTTCAGCTTTTCCAAATTTTCGTCTTTTTGAGCCTCCATCTTGCGCTGATAGTGGATGTTTATTCCGGTCATCAAAAGCGTTATCCACAATGTAAAGGCATTCACTTTCATGCTGTATGTCAGCGGAACAAGCTTATTCTGAAAATAAAGGTAAAGCCCAAAGGTGAGCGTCAAAATGAAAAAATGGCTGACCGGGTTCCAAACAAAAAGGCAGAGGCAAAAAATTTCCATCGTCAAAAAGGCAAAGACTTTTCCGCTTGGGTCGTAGCTCGTGTAGGCGATGTAAAGGCCAAACGCAAGAGCCACCGCCGTAAAAAAGGCTCTAATCGCAAATCCAGTTTTTGGGCTTTTGATTTTTCCGCGCAAAAAAAGAAAAGCGTATATGAGCATCATTATGGCCGTGACAAGAAGGGTTATGTAAGAAATGATGTGATTCAAGACCCAATGCGCGTCCCTGTAGCCGTCGCTGCTAATGGTTCCGGTTATGGCCGTGATCAACATCCAAATTTCCAGCGCGGCGACCATCGCCCCCACATACACGCTTGAGCGGACATTGGCCGTAAAAAGGTAATCCTTTACATAAGAACTGTATATAAGATTTGGAAAATGCTTTCTAAAAAATTCTTTTAAAATTACGCCAACTTTTCGCATGATAACATTATTATACGCCCAAGATTTTAAAATAGCAAGTTTTTTTCTATTTCGTATTCGGCCAGTCAAAGTCTTCAAAGACAAGGCTTTCTCCGGCTTTGACCACAACTTGATATTCGTCTTCGTAAACTATTTCGCCCGGATAATTTGTGTAAACCATAAAATATGGCTGCTTGTATCGTTCCAAAAGCCAAAGCAAGGGCTTTATCATTTTAATCATCGCTTGGGAATTTTCCGTCTTAAAATAGCAGATGACGTTTTCCTTGTTTTGGCATTGCGGCGGCCAGGGCAAAATTTCGGCAATCCAAGAATCTATTTCTTTAAAAAGCTCCTCGTCTTCATTGGCCATGACTCCGTCAACCGACAATTTGCGGAGAATGCTGAAAATTCCTCTGGGCGCTTTTGTGTTGGCGGCAAACACTTTTCCTTGCAGCCGGCAATATTTAAAATCCGTTTTGGATTCGCTCATAGCAGTTCATTATAGCGCGCTTTGCGGAATTTTGTCAGCCGATTTCCGCATGCGGACAACGCGCGCTTGTTCCGGTAAAATCGTTTGACAAAACGTTAGATGAATGATACCATTTTCCATTGAATTGTTTTTTGGAGAGAACTATGAAATTGCCCGACATCGACGCTTTTTTCAAGAGATTTGCGGAGACGCAAATTCGCAACAGATGGCTGATTTTAATCGCTTTCATAGCCATTGGCGCCGTATGCGCCGCCGGCCTTTCAAAAGTCACTTTTGAGTCAGACATAGCGATTTACGGCTCTGACCAAGAGCAGCAAAGGGCCGAAGCGCGCTTCAACGAAATTTTTTCAAGCGACTCAATTTTGGTTTTGATAACCGCTGACGATGTTTTTGACAAAAATGTCCTGGCGGCGGTTGACGAGCTTGGACGAAGGCTTGAGCGCGAAGTGCCGCAGGCGTTTTCGTCCTATTCGTTATTGACAGTTCCGGTTCCAATCGGCGATGAATACGGAATAGAAATAGAAAATCCTTTTTACGGCCGCATTCCCGACGACGACGCGGAAATGCAAAGAATAAAATCGTTCTTTCTCAGCCGCGAGTCTTTGGTCAATGTCATAGTTTCGGACGACGCCAAAGAAACTTGGATCGCCCTTCCGCTTGAGCCGCTTAAAGACAATGAATTTAAGCGCGAGCGCGCCGCCCAAAAAATCATTATGGAAGAGGCGGAAAAATACGCGGGCGTGTGCTCGATGTATCCAATCGGCCCCTCGTACATTGACATGGAATCCGAGGACTACGCCAAAAAGGAAGCGGCCGTCCGCGTGTCCATCGGCTTTGCCGTCATGCTCGTGGTCTTGATAGCGCTCGCGCGTTCCTTTGCCGGCGTGGCCTTTTCGCTTTTGGCCACAGTTCTTGGAATCGGAGCGGTGTTCGGGGTGTCTTCTTTCATAGGCGTTTCCATCAACACGGACGCGGTTTCGCTTCCGATTCTTTTGGGAATGGCGCTCTCAATCGGATATTCAATCCACATAATAAACTCGTTCAAACTTCACTTTAGGCGGACAGGAAAACGAAAGGAATCCGCGATTGCGGCCGTGACGGAAACAGGCTGGCCGATTTTGTTCACCGCCATAACGACCGTGGCCTCGCTCGCCTCCTTCTTGTTCTTTGGCGTGTCGCTTTTGCGCTGGGTTGGATCCATTTCCGGCGCAGTCGTGTTGGCCGTTTACCTTTATGTCTTTGTCATGATTCCAATCGCGCTCAGCTTTGGAAAGGATTCGGTTCCGCAAGGCGAAAGCCCCGTTCAGTCCGCCACAAAGACGGACCTTGCCTTTGAAAAATTCGGCCGCTTCATCTCAAAAAAACGCCTGGCGGTTTCCATCATAAGCGCCATTGTCATCGCCGCCACGATTCCCGGAATCACGCGCATTTACATCAACATGGACATGTTTGAAATGCAGGGCCCCAAAGTTCCGCATGTGGCCAGAATGAAAAAAATGCTTTCCCACAAACTTGGAAGCATTTACAGCTACGACATCATGCTTGAATACGACAACCCCGACGCATTTAAAGAAGCGGACAAACTTCTGCTTCTTGACGAATACTGCAAGCGCATAGGCGGCTTGCGGCTTGTAAAAAAATCAAACGGAAAGCCGCGCGTGAGCTCCGCCTGCGACATGCTAAAAGAAATGAACCGAATGTTCAACAACGACGACCCTGAATGTTACAAAATAAACGAAGAGGAAGGAGTCGCCGCGCAAAACCTTGTTTTTTACGCCGACAACTTCGCGACATACTTTGACGTTGACAACGACGACTTTGGAATGACAAGAATTCATGTCGAGCTTACAGGATATGACTCAAAGAAAACAATCAAAGACATAGCGGACATAAAGGCCATCGGCAGGGAACTTTTTCCTGACGCAAGAATTTTTGCGATTGGTAGGGTAATCGACTACGCCAGGACAAACGAAACCCTTGTGGTCGTGGAATTGAAGTCAATACTTCTTTCTTTCCTCATAATAGCCGTGATGATGATTGTAGTCTTCGCCAGCCTAAAGACCGGCCTCATCGCGATGGTTCCAAACGTCGCTCCGGTCCTTGTCCTTGCCTCTTTTATGGGTTACCTTGGAAAGCCTTTGGACATTCTTACCGTTACGGTGATGCCCTTGGTTTTGGGCCTTGCGGTTGACGACACGATTCACTTGACCAACCACATAAAGCATGAGTATGAAAAATCGGGCAGCTACGCGGACGCGACGGCGGTTTCCTTCCGTGAAATTGGAAAGACAATGTGCATGACCACGGTCATTCTTTGCGCCATGTTCGCCGTGTACTTGTTCAGCCCCTTGCGCTTTTTTGTCCATGTGGGACTTTTGTCCATCATCGGAATCGGAAGCGCCCTTGTCGCGGACTATACGCTTACGCCCGCGCTCATTTGTTTGGTAAAACCGTTTGGCAAGGAAAAGCCTTGCGACAAAACGGAAAAATAAATTCGCGGCGCCAGATAGCCCCGCAAAAAACTTCAGGAGGTTTTTTATGAAAAAAATAGCTGCTTTGGGCCTTGCCCTAATATTGCCGGCCTTGGCTTTTGGAACCACCGGCTACGATGTGGCGAGCAAGTCTTACAATGTCGAAACGGGAAAGACGGCCTTCTTCAACGCCACCCTTACGCTTAAGACAAAAAAAGGCGCCACTCGCGTCCGCGAAATTTCGCTCAGAAAAAAAGATTTCGGCGACTCCAAAAAAACGCTCATAACTTTTTCCGCGCCAAAAGACGTCGAAGGCGTAGCCTATCTTTCGTTTGACTACAACGGAAAGTCCGCTTCTTCAAAGGAATCGGAAAGCTGGCTTTACATGCCCGCGATGAAAAAAGTCCGCCGCATAAACGGAAGCTCGCGACAAGACGACTTTATGGGCTCCGACTTCACTTACGAAGACATCGGCGACAGAGGCCTTGACAAAGACGACTTCAACCTCCTTGCCGAAGAAAGCGCGGAAGGCGTCGACTGCTACAAAGTTGAATGCCTCTCAAAGAACAAAGACGAAAAAGTTCCCCGCCGCGTGATTTGGTTCCGCAAGGACAACTACCTTTTGCAAAAGGCGGAATTTTATGACCAGCGCGGTGACTTGCAGCGCGTCTTGGTTTGCTCGGACATCAAGCAGGTCAACGGCATTTGGACCATTCAAAAAATGGTCATGACAAACGTCCAGACCGAGCACTCTTCCGTTATGGAACTGAAGGCTGTTCAATACAACCAAGATTTGCCGGACAACATTTTCACCGTTTCTTACATTGAGCGCGGAACGGCAAGGTAGACAAAAATGAAGGGAGAGAAAATGGCGTTGATTTTTTCGCGGGCCAAAAAAGAATTTTTGTCGGCCATTGTCTTAGCTTTGTTGTCATCTTCTCTCTTTTCGTTTGACACAAAATTTTCAGGCGCGGTGACTGGGGAAATGGGAATGCCGTTTCCGTACGCTTTGGGCGCGGGGGATTTTTCAACCGCCTGCCTAAAATTCGACGCCAACCTTTACCTTTACGCCACCGACGCCATGACATTTTACGCAAGCGGATCCGTTTTGGCGGACGCCTTGGCCTACAAAAAAGATTTGCTTGACCTTGTCGCATACGACGAAGCGTTTGGAATCGCGCTAAACGAAGCGTGGTTCGACTACAGTTCGGATTATTGGGCGGTTAGAATCGGACGGCAAATAAACGCCTGGGGAACGGCGGACGGCATCTCCGTAACCGACATTCTTTGCCCAAAAGATTTCACCAGCATAGACTCAATGCTTTCCGCCAACAACCGCATAGGAATAGACGCGGCGCGAATTTCCGCCAAGTTCGACCAATACGCCATTGACTTTTACTGGATTCCCTTTGTCAAAACAAACGCGCTCCCGACTTCTAAATACCATCCGATTACAAACGATTTTGCGACCGACAATGACTTGGCCCTGCGGCTTGCCAAGTCAAGAAAGGTCGACATTTCGGCTGAAAACTTTGAGTACGCGCTCAAGGCCAGCGCCTATTGGAAATATGCGGACGTTTCCCTTTACGCGTTTTACGGTTGGGACAGGTTCCCGTCGGAATTCAACCTTTACACAAAAGAAGATGGTAAAGCGGTTTACTTTGAAGGAATCCATAAAAGAATTTTAATGTTCGGCGCGGACGCTTCGATTCCCATCGGAGATTTGATGCTTCGTTTGGAATGCGCGCTCTTTCCGTACAACGCCATAACCGCGCCATTCACTCCCATCGACGAAATTCTCAGCGCGGACGTCATCCCATCCGATCGAAACAACAAAATGACTTTTCTTTCGGGCGTGGACTGGATGCCCGGCGGTTGGATTTTGTCGGCGCAATATTATGGCGACATAGTTTTTGGCGAAATGGCAAAAATCATAAGGGACAGATACATTCACTTGGCGACGTTGGCGGTTTCAAAAACATTTTTTGGAGACACGCTTTCGCTTTCATTGGCCAGCTTGCTTCAACTTGGGGAATGGAACAACGCCTTCATGTTTTTGGCCGCGTACAGCGTCACGGACTCTTTTACAGTATACTCAAAATTCACATTCCTGCACTACGTTCAAGAAGTGATTCTTGACGATTACAAAAATTGGGGCGCCGCCACAATCGGAGCGCGCTACGCCTTTTAGCGCTGCGTTCTTGCAAGCGTCTTGATTTTTTGCTATAATCCGCCCTATGAGTGATAACAAATTTTGTCCCTGCGGTTCGGGAAAGAGTTACAGTGAATGTTGCGAACCGATTGTAAAAGGCGCCAAAAAAGCGCCCACAGCCGAAAGTCTGATGCGCGCCCGCTACACGGCGTACGAAAAACACGAAATCGACTTTATCATCAACACTTGCGAGCAAGGCGACAAGATTGCGGAGATTGACCGCAAAGCCACCGAAGATTGGAGCAAAAATTCAACCTGGCTCGGCTTGAAAGTTCTTAGGACAGAAAAAGGAACGGAAAGCGACGACGAAGGAATCGTGGAATTTGAGGCGACCTATTCTCAAAAAGGAATTCGCGACGTTCACCACGAAACCGCCTACTTTAAGAAAGTTGACGGAAATTGGATGTACTCTTACGGCGCGATGACTCCCACAACTGTCGTTCGCGAAACGCCAAAAGTCGGCCGCAACGAGCCCTGCCCCTGCGGCAGCGGAAAAAAATACAAGAACTGCTGCGGAAAAAACTAACTTGATTCTTTCCGGCTTTCACGCGGTGGAAGAGCGCGTCCGCTCGGCGGCCGAAAACCCGGCCTCCGCCGCAAAAATGAAAATTCTTTTCTCCAAGCCAGGCCCGCGCGTCAAAAAAATTTTGGAGCTTGCCAAAAGCGCCGGAATCCATTGCGAACAGAGCGACAACAAGACGCTTGACCAAATGGCGGACGAACACCGCGGGATTGTTTTGGAAATCCAAGGGCAAGACACGGCCGCAAGCAACGTCGTTGACTTTGACGCTTGGCTGGAACGCTTCAAGACCGCTCGCGACGGCCAAGAAGGCCAAAAGCGGACGACTGTCGTAATCCTTGACTCGGTGACCGACCCGCACAATGTTGGCGCGGTCTTGAGAAGCGCCGACCAATTTGGCGCCGCGCTCGTCCTCCTGCCCGAAAGGCGCGGGGCCAACGACATAGCCCAAAACGAAGTCATAGCGCGGGCCAGCGCCGGCGCGGCCTCTTGGGTTCCAGTAAGCGTAGTGACAAACCTTGTCCGCGCGGCCCAGCAATTGAAGGACGCGGGTTTTTGGATTTACGGCGCCGATGCCGGCGGCGTTCAAGTCCAAGACGGAACGTTCGCGCAAAATTCAGTCCTTGTAATGGGCAGCGAAGGCAGCGGAATCGCGCGGCTCTTAAAAGAACAGTGCGACACAATCGTTTCCATTCCCACATGCGGCCGCATAGACAGCCTAAACGTCTCAGTGGCGGCCGGCGTGTTGCTGTACGAGATTTACCGGCAATCACTTTTAAACAAACAATAACAAAACGCTCCCGGTCACGATTGCGTCGTTGCGGCACCGCTTGCTAACGGCGCTACACACTGCTTGCGCTTGAAACTATTTTACTTCGCCGCTATCGCGGCGGCGCAAGCAGAGTGTTGCCGCAAGCCGCCTCGTTTCCTTGCGCGTTTTTTATTGCTTCTACCATAAAAAAGAAGTTTCCCTAAATAGTCGGGAGCAAAACGCCGATGTTATAAATATGAAAAAGTTCGTTCTCTTTTTGTCGCTTGCGGCGGTTTTGGGCGCGGGAATTTTCGCGCAGGAAGATTATTTTGAGACAAAGCCCATTTATTCTTTGCCAAAAATAATCGAGCCGCAAAAGGCCGATCAAAATTTATTGGCAAAAAAAAATCCGCCAGCCGCGGAAATAAAGCCCGCGCCGGCCGGAGCCACGATAAAGCGCGTTCAAGTTGAGGAAACAAAGAACACCTTGCTGGCCACCGAAAGCGGCCTAAAAAAAATCGCTCCAAACGGAAAGCAAACAACGCTTTGGAAGGAAGGCTCCGTCCAGCAAATTCTTCCCGTCGAAAATTCTTTTTATTTCATAACTTCAAAAGGAATTCTCTACACAAGCGACCTGCAAAATTTTGAGCTTAGGAACAACGGACTTCCCACATACATAATCAAAAAATTCAACGCAAAGCGCGAGACCAGCCACGAAACCCACGCGCAAGACCTAAAGGACTTGGCCTTCAATCCCCTAAATCCTTTGGAAATGGTCACCGCCACAAAGGAGCGGGTTTACCTAACGCGCGACGGCGGCCTTACATGGACCAACATAGGTTCGGCCAGCTTGCGCACAAACGGAATAAAGGCCGTGGCCGTCGCTTCGATGAAGGCGGGCGCGGAAGGCCAAACAGAAACCGTCGTCTTTATGGCGCACTCCATCCTAGGCTTTTGGCATTACAAGCCGGACGCGGCCAAGCCCGACTGGCTTGACTCCAACAAGGGCCTTGAATGCAGCGACCCCAACAATTCCAGCGACGAAGTCTCCGACATATTGCCGGTTGTCGTAAAAGATGAAAGCGAAAACAAATACTGCGAAATTTTTTTGTCGCAAACCTTCATGCCGCGCATCTACCACTATGACGCGGCCGCGCAAAAAAGCGTTTGCGTTTACAAGGGAACGGAACCGTGCGACACAATCGACTCCCTTTGGCAAAACGGAACGACGCTGTCTTTCATCGCGCCCGGAAAAATCGGAAGCTTTGACATGACCACAAACGCCGCCTCGGACTTGAACTCCGCGCTTGACGGCTACATCGCGGAATTTTTAAAAAGCAAGGAATTGGTCAACGCCGCTTGGATTCCGGCGGAAAACGCGCGCGGACTTAACATTGGCGGCGGCGTGTTGCTCAACGAGCTTTGGCTTTTGGACAGCGGAAGAATTCTTTCGCCCTACGCAGCCAAAATTGACGGCCAAAAAAGCCTCTATGTTCCCGCCTACCAAGCGCATTTGCCCGGCGGCTTTGAAAAATTCAAGAAGCTCATTTTGGACAACAAACTCAATTCCCTCGTCATAGACATGAAGGACGACTACGGCCTCATGCGCTTTGACGCGCAGGATCCCCTTCTTACGCAAAAGGGAGTCGTGAGCAAATACGCGCTGGACTTGGACAAGTTCGTCAAAACCTTTAAGGAAGACAACATCTATCTAATCGCGCGCATCGTAGTGTTCAAGGACAGAAACCTTTCCAACTACAACGGCGGCCAATACGCGGTTTGGGACAAAAAATACAAGCGCGCCTGGCAGGGCATCAGCGGAACTGAAACGCTCGAAGACGGAACGACGCAGACAAAGTATTACGACGAAGCCTGGGTAGACCCATTCTGCCCGGAAGTTTGGGAATACAACGTGGCCATCGCCAAGGAATTGATCGCGCGCGGCTTTGACGAAATTCAGTTTGACTACATACGATTCCCCACGGACGGCCAAAACCTTTACAACGCTTCCTACCGCTGGCAGACAGAAGGAATGGACAAGGAAGGCGCCTTGCGCAGCTTCCTTTCATACGCCCGCGAGAACATCGACGCGCCGATTGGCATAGACATCTACGGCGCCAACGGCTGGTACCGCAGCGGAACGCGAACAGGCCAGGACGTTGAGACTTTGGCTCAATACGTTGACGTAATTTGCCCGATGTTCTACCCCAGCCACTTTGAGCACAAATTCATGAACTACTACCCCAACGAGGAGCGGCCCTACCGCATTTACTACTACGGAACTTACCGCAACACGGTGATCGCCCGCGACCGCGTGGTGGTTCGCCCTTGGGTTCAGGCTTTCTTCTTGAACGTGCCTTATGACAGGCAGTTTTATGACAAGGAGTATGTCCTCAAGGAAGTCTTTGGCGTGCGCGACAGCGTGGACCGCGGCTACATGTTCTGGAACAATGTGGCCAACTACGTGAAGATTTCCCCCGACCCGGGCGACGCGGAATACACAGGCCCGTCTCCTGAAGCCAGCGCGAATTTCAGAAAGCCCGCGATAGGCCCAAAAGGCCCGCCGATTTCGTTCTACGCCTCGCAAAAACAGGCCAATCCGGCCGACGAAAATAATTTGAGCGCGTTAAATTCTGTCTTGCAAAATTCCAAAAGGTATGATAAAATGGATAAAGAGGAAGGTTCTTTATGAAAACAAAAAGTTTTTTCATGGCGGCAATCTTTGCCGTGTCCGCGCTCTTTATTGGAACTGCGTTCGCCCAAGAAACAAATGAAAACGAAAAGATTTTGGAGCGGACAAAGGAGCTTTACAACAGCGGCAACTATGCCAAGGCGATTGAATCGATCAACCAGGCCATAGACCTCAAGGAAAACCAAAAGGCTTTCCCCGAAAACGTCCGTCTTATGGCGGAAGCCGTTTATTACGACTACGTGGACTCATTGCAAAAAGACATGAGTTCCAACGACGGCCGCGTCAACGCAAAGTCCTTTGACAAATACATCTTGCAGTTGGAATTGCACCCTCAGGCCGCCAGCCAAAGAATTTTCACTATAGTTGAATCTATCTTTGAAAGCGAGTTGGAAGCCCTTGCCGCCGAGCGCCAAAAGTACACAAACGGCAAGGCCGCAAAATGGGACAAAATCAACAACAGAATTGAATTTCTCGAAAAAAAGCAGAACGAATTGTTCGACGTAGTTTCCGGCAGAATTCCGGCTGAAAAAATCAAGTTGGAATTGGCCGAGCTTGAAATGAAGAAGATGGACCGCGCCTTGAAAATCGCCGTTTTGTGCGTAGGCGTTTTGCTGGTCATCGTCGTAATCATCTTGATCGTAATCGTTTACAAAAACTACAAGCGCCGCAAGCAGGCCCAGATGCACTTTGAAACCTCTATGGAAGTCATCTCTTCTATGGGCAAGGACATGCAGGAAAATCCCGATTTGGCAGCGGCTGCCGCGGAAGAGTCAAAGAAAACTTCTTTGGCCACAAAGGCTTTGCTCGGCAAGGCCGACGGCGAGCTTTCAAAGCAAATCATGGAATTTTTCTCCACGGTGGAACATCGCAAGATGTTGGCCGATTTGCAGAACAAGTGCTTCGCGCTCGGCGACAAAATCGACAAGTACACGTTCCGCCAAAGAACAAGCCGCAAGGTTTCGGAACTCGCGCTCAAGATTTGCAACGAAGCCAAGCTCAACCACGATGTGGCTTTGGTTTGCTACTGCGCCTCTATGGTTTACGACGCGGGCTTCCTCTCTGTTCCCAAGAGCATCTTGACAGCCAGCGAGCTTACAATGACCGAGCGCCAAAAGATTCGTGAGCACGTTCACGCCGCCGCGGACTACTTTGGCTTTGTTCCGGAACAGATTCGCCCAATCTTCTTGCAGGCCGCCGAGTTCCACCACGAAAACATGGACGGAAAAGGCTACCTTGCCGGTTTGACAGGCGCCAACATTCCGTTGATCGCCCGCGTGATTCGCGTTTGCGAAAGCTACATCTCTCTTACAAGCAAGCGCGCCTACCGCGAGATTATGGACAGCGACGCCGCCGTAAAAGAAATGAAGTCAAAGGCCGGCGTGTTCTACGATCCTAAAATCATCGACCTGTTGGAAAAAGTCATCTAACTTTGGACAACACAGGCTACACGCCCGAAGAGCCGATTGCGGCGGTTGCCACAGCGCTGGCGCCGGCCGCTTTAGGAATTATTCGCGTTTCGGGCAAAAACTCAATCCAACTTTTATCAAAAATTTTTTCTCGCCCCAAGGCTTTGAACGAGGCCGCCGGCAACACGATTGTTTACGGCTGGATAGTGGAGCCTAACGTGGAACGGTCGCAAGACCAAAAAGCCGCGCGGGTGGACGAAGTTTTGGTGTCGGTTTTCCGCGCGCCAAAATCTTTTACCGGCGAAGAAATGGCCGAAATATCTTGCCACGGCGGAACGGCGGTTGTTACAAAAATTTTCAACTTGCTTTTGCAAAACGGCTTTAGGCAGGCCGAGCGCGGTGAGTTCACCTTCCGCGCCTTTATAAACGGAAAGGCCGACCTTACAAAAGCGGAAGCCGTTCGCGAAATAATAGAAAGCCGCACGGGAGCCTCAAGCCAAAAGGCGGCGGGCCGCTTGGCCGGAAACTTGAGCCAAGAAATCGAGCGCGTCCAAAAATCCTTGATTGACACGCTGGCCCAAATCGAAGTGGAAATCGAATACCCGGAAGACGAAGAGACAATCGCGGACGCATACGACCAAACAAAATTGCTTGAAGCAATCGCCGCCCTTGAGCGCTTGGCCCATACATGGAAAAGCGAAAAGCTTTACCAAGAAGGCGCCCGCCTGGTTCTTTGCGGAAAAACCAACGCCGGAAAGTCAAGCTTGTTCAACTGCCTGTTAAAGGAAGAGCGTGCGATCGTAAGCGACATCGAAGGCACGACCCGCGACTGGATAGAAAGCTGGATAAGCCTGGACGGAATTCCCGCGCGCCTTTTTGACACGGCGGGCTTGCGGCAGACCAGCGACGAAATTGAGGCGCGCGGCGTTGAAAGCGCCAAGGCCTTGAGCGACGAGGCGGACTTGATTCTTTACCTTGCCGACATAAGCGCGGACAAGGAAGACATTGACCTGGCTTTTTTGGCGGAACGAAAGGAGCCTGTGATTTTTGTTTGGAACAAGTTGGATAAGTTGCCGCAAGACCAAAAGGCGGCGAACCAAGAGGACTCGCAAGACCAAAAGGCCGCGATTTCCGAAGCCAAAAAATTTTATGAGGCCGCCAGCAAAAAAATCCCCGCGCTTTCAGGGCAAGTTTTTGTCAGCGCCAAAAACGGCGGCGGCGTAAAGGATTTGGTCGTGATGGCCAAAGCTTTATTGCTTAAAGGCCAGGAAACGGAGCGAAGCCAAGCCGGTTTGGGAAGCGAGCGCCAAAAGCGTTTGGTCGAGCAAGCGCTTGAAAGCTTGCGCCACGCCGCCAGTTTGCAAAAAGGATATTCGCTTGACGCGGCCGTCCAAGACATTGAGGACGCGCTGGACTTTTTGGGCGAGCTTACAGGCCGCGTGACCGCCGACGACATTTTGGACAGCGTCTTTAGCAACTTTTGCGTAGGAAAGTAGCCGCGTCTTTCAGGCGCCGCTGTTCCGCTTGCGCTTATGCCCCTGAATGCGCTATAATCAAAAAAATTCTAAGGAGCCATTAATGCTTAAAGGCCGTCACGTAATCCAACCTGATGATTTGTCGGTTGCGGAGATTGAGGAAATCTGCGCTCTGGCAGAGCAAATTATTGTTGATCCAAATTCTTTTAAAGATGTGTGCCGCGGGAAAATTCTTGCGGCGCTTTTTTTTGAGCCGAGCACCCGCACGCGCCTAAGCTTTGAGGCTGCGATGCTGCGCTTGGGCGGAGCGGTGGAAGGCTTTGCCGACGCGAGCTACACTTCCACCACAAAGGGCGAAATCCTTGCCGACACGATTCGAGTTGTTTCAAGCTACGCGGACGTAATCGCGATGAGAAGCCCCAAGGAAGGCGCCGCGCTCTTGGCCTCAAAATATTCGGACTGCCCGATAATCAACGCGGGCGACGGCGGACACTTCCACCCGACGCAAACCTTGACCGATCTTTTGACAATCCGAAGATTGCGCGGCGGCTTTGAAAACCAAACGGTCTGCTTTGTGGGCGACTTAAAGTTTGGCCGAACCGTTCACTCTTTGACGCAAGCGATGTGCCGCTATCCCGGAAACAAGTTCATCTTTGTAAGCCCAAAGGAGCTTGCCGTTCCCGAGTACATGATAGAAGACATCCTAAAGCCCGCGGGCGTTCAGTACGAATGCGCCGAGCGAATGGAAGACGTGATTGACCGCGCCGACATCCTTTACATGACCCGCGTTCAAAAGGAGCGCTTCTTTAACGAGCAGGACTACATCCGCTTAAAGGACAGCTACATTTTGGACAAAGAAAAAATGAAGCTTGCAAAGAGCGACATGATCGTTTTGCACCCGCTTCCCCGCGTGAACGAAATTTCTTACGAGGTTGACGACGACCCCCGCGCCGCGTATTTTAAGCAAGTCAAGTTTGGAATGTACGCGCGCATGAGTCTTATCGCAAAACTTACAGGTTCCCTGTAAGTTTTGCGATAATTACGAGTTTTAACTTTGCCGCAGCGGCGGCAATTTTCGCAAGCGAAAACCGTTAAAACTCGCAGCATAATTTTTAGGAGTAGAATATGCTTAACGTAGAAACGATAAAAAACGGTTTGGTAATCGACCACATTTGCGCGGGCTTTGGCCCAAAGATTTTTAACTGGCTGGGACTTGCCAACGCGCGCTTTACCGCGGCGCTTGTGATGAACGTTCAGTCTAAAAAGGGCGGAAAAAAGGACATCATAAAAGTTGACAACATCATCAACATCGATTATTCGGTCTTGGGCTTTATCGACCCAAACATCACAGTGAACGTGATCAAGGACGAAAAGATTGTCGAAAAAATCAAGATGGAGCTTCCGCAAAAAGTGACCGGCGTAATCCACTGCAAAAATCCCCGCTGCATCACCGCGAGCGAAAAATACGTTCCGCAAAGCTTTCACTTGGTTGACCGCAGCCGCGCGCTTTACCGCTGCGAATACTGCGACACCCTTTACAAGGCCGGCCCCCAAGGCGAGGCGGTGGAGCTGTAGTCAGCTCGTAAAAAGCGAGGGCATGACGCTCTCGCTTTTTTTGTGGACAAAATTCACTTTATAAAATATAATCTATATATGAACGACACGATTAGAATCATAAGCATAGTGACGCTTTTTGGCCTTGCTTTTTTTTGCTTGCAGGTCGGAGTGTTTTTGTTGACCGGCCACAAACTTAAGGACAACAGCCGCCGCACTCTGATTTTGCTGCAATTCATCACTGGCCTTTTGCTTGCGTTTGACGCTTGCGCGTATGTATTTAGGGGGAATGTGGGCCAAATCGGATTCTACATAGTTCGCGTAAGCAACTTTATGGTCTACGCGCTTAATTATGTCACTACTTTCATATATTGCTTTTATTCCGCCGAATTCATAAAATCAGACCTTTTGCCGTTTAAGACTCTCCTCTCGCCTCGCTCGGCGGTTAAACGCGGAGTTCCGATTCATCTTTTTGTCGTCTTTTACATTTGCCTTGTTGGAATCATTCTTACCGTCGTAAGCCAATTTGCAAATCTCTTTTATTATTTTGACGAAGAGGGCCTTTACCACAGAAGCTCTTTGTATTCGTTGAGCGTTGTCCTTGGCCTTTTGCCTGGCCTTATCACGCTGGCGATGGTTTTTCAATCCAAAAAACGATTGCCGCAAAATGTTTTTGTCTCTCTTGCCATTTATCCTTTATTCCCAATTCTCGGAATATTCCTTGCCTTGGCGTTTTATGGAATTTCTTGGATAGACCTTGGCTACGGAATCGGAGCGCTGCATCTTTTTTATTCTTCAATAAAACTGATGGAACTGGAATTTTACGCTGACAAAAAAGACGGCCCCCGCCTAAGTCCAAGCTACAAGCAAGCGGACGCGATTCCAGAAATGAGAAAGAGAATCGCCAGAAGCCACTTGTGGCAAATTGTCTGCGCTCTTTCGGGCGGCCTCTTGCTTGTGCTCGTGATTCTTTCGATTACAGGAATCAACATTCCCAAAAGGACAGAAGTCATACACACACCTTACGTTCAAAACGTAAAGTCAAAGCCTGTGTGCGTGACCTTTTTGCGCGACCCGGAAAAAGTTTGGTTCGTCGACGCGGATCCCACTATATTTGGAGCGCAGTTTAACGGAGTTCTTTACAACAACATGAGGGCCACAGTCATCACCGACTGGAAATTCACAATAGAAATCCCTGGCCGCTGCTCCATAGACCCGGGCCCGTGGAACGGAAATTTTTCACTTACAGAAACCGAGCTAAGGGTTAGAAAGCCGCAAATCAACGACAAGGAAAACATTCACGGCGTTGATTTTTACAGAGTCAATCCGTCAAAAAATCTTGGCTTTGGCTGCATAATGTACGCGCCAAAAGGCTTTTCGCCCTTGACTTCAAAAATGGTTTTGACATACGAAGGCGTCCTCAAGCCCCTGTCGTACATCGTCTTTGACGTTATTTTTGTTTTGCTTGCGATTCTTTTTATCGTTTCTCTTACAGTTTCCTTTACGGAAGGAAAGCTTATCCGCGTTGAGGAAGAGAACAGAAAGCTGGAAGACACTGTTAAAGAGCGCACAAAGGAATTGCAGGAAGAAAAAAACCGTTCCGAAGAATTGCTTTTGAACATTCTGCCTGAGGAAGTTGCCAAGCGCCTTGCCATAGACAAGAACGCGCGCATCGCCGACAAGGTTGAGAACGCCTCCGTGCTTTTTGCCGACATCGTTGGCTTTACAAAAATCACAAGCTCCCTTGACGCCGACACGGTTGTAGGCGCGCTCAACTCGCTTTACTCGCGCATCGACGAACGCGCCAAACGCGAGGGCATTGAAAAAATCAAGACAATCGGCGACTCCTACATGGCCGCCGCCGGCCTCTTTGGAAACGAGCCCGCGCAAAAGAACGCGCTAGCCATCATAAACTTTGCCAGCGGAATGTTGCAGGACATCGAAGACTTTAACGCCTCAAGCAACGTGAAGCTCTTTATGAGAATCGGCATAAACAGCGGAAGCCTCATCGCCGGCGTAATCGGAAAAACAAAATTCGTTTACGACGTTTGGGGCGACACGGTGAACGTAGCCAGCCGCATGGAAAGTTCCGGACAAACCTCCAAAATCCACGTCTCAGAACCGACAATGACTCTCACAAAAGACGCCATCGATTATTCCGACCCTGTGGAAATGGAAATCAAGGGCAAGGGCGTCATGAAGACGTATTTTTTGGCGTAAGCAAATTTGGGGAGCGGCATAATGACCATAATTTACAACGCGCGGATTGTTGACGAGAACACCGACAAAAAAGGCGCGGTCATCATTGACGGAAAAAAAATCAAGCACGTGTTTTACGGAACATTTAAGAGCGCGGAAAGCGTTTTGCAAGCGGCGAATGTTGGCAAGACAAAAAACGCCGCTCAAACTGAAATTTCTGGCAAGACCAAAAACGCCGCCGGCGCCGGCTGCAATTCCAGTCTTGCCAAAAGTTCCGGCATGACCGAAATCGACGCGCGCGGCCTTGTCTTGGCGCCGGCCTTTATCGACATGCACGCGCACTTTAGGTATCCTGGACAGACTCAAAAAGAGGACTTGGATTCCGCGCTAAACGCTGCCGCTGCTGGCGGCTTTGGAACGCTGGTCCTTATGCCCAACACAAATCCGGTTGTCTCAAGCAAAGAAGAGGCGCTAAAAGTTGACGCGGAAGCGGCGGAACGAAACATGTCGCGCGTCTTTCAAAGCGTAAGCCTTACAAAAAGATTTGACGGCGCGACAACCGTTCACCTTGAAAGCTTGGACAGAAAGACGACGCCCGTGATAAGCGAAGACGGCCGCGAAGTTGCGAGCGCCGCCGTGATGCTGGAAGCGATGAAAATCGCCGCCAAGAAAAAAATCATCGTAAGCTGCCATTGCGAAGACCCGACCCTTGCCGCGCTTGCAAAAACTTACAGGACGCGCGCGCTTGAGCTTATGGCAAAATACAAGATTCCCGCCTGGGGAGCGATAGACAAAAAAGTCTTGGCCGCCATTCCAGCGTCCGCGCTTGGCCAAATCGTTCAAAACATAAAAGAGGCCAACTCGCTTTTGGAGCTTGCAGAGGACGCGGCCACCGAGCGAAACATATTGCTTGCGCAAAAGGCCGGCTGCCACATTCACCTTTGCCACGTCTCGACAAAGAAAAGCGTTGAGGCCGCCCGCCGCGCCAAGGCGGAAGAAAAAAATTACAAGAACGGATTTAAAATCACTTTTGAAATCACGCCGCACCACTTGGCGCTTGAAGGAACGGCTGTTCCAAAAATCTTCGCCTTTGTAAACCCGCCGCTTAGAACCGCCAACGACCGCGCCGCGCTTTTGGCCGCGCTCAAGGACGGAACGGCCGACTGCATCGCGACGGACCACGCTCCGCACACGATGGCGGACAAGGCAGCCGGCGCTCCAGGCTTTACCGGGCTTGAAACAGCCTACGCCGTTTGCAACAGCGTTTTATGCAAGGGCGGCTTAATGAGCGCGCAAAAACTGATGGCGCTGATGTCGGCAAGGCCCGCGCGGATTTTGGGCTTGAAAAAAGGCTTGGTCGCGGCCGGCTACGACGCCGACTTGGTCTTGTTGGATCCCGAAAAAAAATGGCGCGTAGATTCTTCGCAGTTTTACAGCAAGGGAAAAGCCACGCCGCTTGACGGAAAAACTTTGACTGGCCGCGTCGCCGCGACGTTTGTTGCCGGACGTAAAATTTTTGGCTGACAATAAACGCGCGGGCGGCGCGGATTTTTGGCTTTTAACCGATAGCGAACGCAAGCCTTGAAAGAGCGCAAGGAGAACGGTCGCAAGCCTTGAAAGCGCGGCGCCTTTGCGCTAATGTTCAACTATGGACAACTCGTTGACTTCTTACAAAATATTTGTCATTGCCGCGTTTTTGTTTTTTACCGGCTCAGTGTTGGGTTGGTTCATCGAGCTTTTTTACAGAAAATTTTTTGAGCGCGTCCAGAACCCGCAAAGGCGCTGGGTGAACCCCGGCTTTTTGACAGGGCCATGGCTTCCTGTTTACGGCTTTGGAGCGCTTTCGCTTTTTGCGATGAGCTTTGTAGAAACTTTCATCAGCGGCTTGGACAAGGGCGGCGCCGCGCACTATGTTCTTATGATTGTCTTTATGGCGCTTATAATGACTGGCATCGAGTTTTGCGCTGGAATCATTTTTATAAAGGGAATGAAAATCCGCCTTTGGGATTATTCGGAAGAGTGGGGCAACTTGTGGGGAATCATTTGTCCCAAGTACGCGCTCTTTTGGGCGGCGCTTTCCGCGGCCTATTACTTTTTGCTTTTTCCGCCGTTTTTGGATTTGGTCTTATGGTTCATCGAGCATCCCTGGTTTTCGTTTGTCGTCGGAACTTTGTTTGGAATTTTTGTCGTGGACTGCGCCTTTTCTTTGCGGCTTGGAACGGCATTGCGCAAAAAGGCCATGCAAATCGACAAGGCCTCTGCCATCAACATTCAAAAAATGCAAACCGTCCTTCGCCAAGACCGCCTGGTCAAATTCTTTAGCGCGCATTCCGAGCGCTTCCTGACGGAAAAGCTCCAAAGCTTTGAGGACTTTATAAGCCGCTCCCCCGCAAAGATGAGCGCTAGTCGCGAAGACAAGCGATAGGGAGGAGCGGATTGTGAGCGTGGCTCCAATGCCAGATTCTGGCGAGTGGAGAACTAGCTAAATAAGTGAATAATATCTTAGCGCTTCTCTAATATCCTCAATCTTACCAATAGGGCATGGATTAAATCTTTCTTTTAAAGATTGTCTATTCCATGCCGGTTTTACTGTCATTCCACTTTTTGATTTTACATCAGCAATCCAACAACTTTTTGGCTCGTAATCAAAATGAACTTTTACATAGTTTTGAATATCAATTATTCTTCCTTTTTTCATGGAATGCTCCCTAAATATTATTATCATTCTTTGATGAATCAGATAATGGTGACTTCGGATTCATGGCATTAAAATACGGGTTGTTCATATTTTTTATTACATCAGATATAAGTTGCTGATTCTGAAATGATAAATTTTTAGACATAATAAAAAAACGTGATATAGCCAATTCAATTACGCCATATGAAAACAAAGAAGCGAAACTCATTATTAGGTTTTCTAAGGAAATTGTTCTGTTTGTGTCAAAGATTATTTTACAAATATCTTCGTCAGTTTTATTTTTGGATTCGGCAAACCATTCATTTTCATTGTCTTTTTTCGACAATTCAATGTTGCTGCTCTGTAAAAGAATATTTGTAAAATTTTCTACAACATCATCTTCTGTAATTCCTGAAAAATATTTATTTGCCAGAGGAATATGTTCGCATATTGTAGGAACATACTCCAACAACCGTTTCTTTGTTCTTTTCATCATAGCAGATTCTGAATAAATTTCAGATAAATCTGTTATTCCGCCACTTATAATTGTATGGACAATTGAAATTTTGTTGCCAGCTAAAAAACATAATTCCACATTAAAACATTTATTTTCCTGCAATAATTTTATTACTCTTGCCAAATCCGGAAAATTTTTTGATTCTGTTAGTGAATATTCTATGAAATCTTTGTTGCCATACATAGATGTGTATACAGGAAGAAAAAATTGTTCTTTAGTAATTGTATTATCAGAAATTGTCATTACAACTTGAGATAATGCATTCATTAAAGTGGGATTTTTGTTTTCAATAGAAATTGAAAAATAAAGACCATTTTCATCTAAGCTTCCATTCCAACCTAGGATATATTTTACAAAAAAAGTCGTAGCCAATGATTGTTCGCTTATTATTGGCTGACCTTGAAAGTATATATGAGTTCCGCTATTTTCATCAAAGTCATATTTCTCCCATGTTTCTGTGAGTATGTCTCTGTTGTTCCAGCACCAAGCATTATATTCCATTTCTGTCATTTTCAAATCTCCTTTTCGTTTGCTAATCAAAATAATCCCTTACCACTTACACAAAAATCTTAGCAGGCTGGGTGGATCGCAACTATCCCATTGCTTTTTTAATTGGTCAGGCATGCTTTTTAGCAAGATGTCAGTTTGAAGCATCGCTTCGTCCAACATCTCTTGATAAAACCTTTTTCGCTCTAGGTTTGCAAACCACTGATCTGTCGCCATGCCGCTCAAAATCATAGTCTGTTTTTCCTCTTCGCTGTAGATGACTGTTGGAGTGTTGTCAAAGCAATTTGCGACAATGAGATAAACAAGGCCCAGCAATACGGGCGTCCCAAAGATAAATAAAAACAAGAGTTCAAGATCGCTCATGATATTATTTCCCCTTATTCTTTTGCGTTAAGCTTGGAATTTTTCCTAAGCATTTTTAACTTGAACTTTATCGGTTCAGCCAGCGGATGATGATTGTCTTGAATGTTCAAAATTCTCAAGCGATCAAAAAGCAGGTTTCTTTCAACGGAATACAACTTAGCTTTTGCCTCGGCAAATTTAATTGGACTGTCTATGCAAAACCATTCGACATATAATTTGTCGATGAATGCGTCTGTGGCCTCTTTGTCGTATTGTTTTTTTGCGACAATGCTTGAGATGGATTGGCGGAGCGTTGACAAGGTTCCGTTATTCACTCGTGACGCAGTGTGCTTGTCGTTGACATGCCAATTCAAACGGGCGCGAACAGACTCTTTTGCCGCGATTCCAACATAGACGCAATACAAATTGTCCTTTCGCTCTATCGCTTGTTGAACATCGACGGGTTTAACATCAAGCGCGTTTAGAATGACATCAAGCTCTGCTTTTTCGCACCACCATTTGTAATAACCTGCCGCGGCAGGGATTTTTTGAAGTTCCGTTTTATTGCGTAAGTTTGAAGCTTTTAGCATTTTTTCACTCCGTAGACATATTCTGTTGGGGAATCAAGGTCAATCATGTTTGAGCTTTTATAGCCAAAGACAAAACAGTGCAAATGAGGTAGAAGCCCTTTGTAGTAATCTGAGCCTGCGAAAATGTAAAAAACATCATTCTCCAAGTCATACTTTTCTTTTAGTTTTTGAAGGACTTTTTGTGTCCATTCTTTTTTGTAGCTTGAAGTCTGATTTCCCAAATACAAATCGTAATAAAAAATTTCATCATCCCTATCCAGCAAGGCATATTGCGCGGAAAGAATGTGCCAATCGTCGCACTTAAATTTTTTCAAGCCGATTGTTTTGGAAATCTTAAAAGTGTTGCCTTGATAGATATCCTGTGCTTTGAATTTTTGCGTCGGATTGTCCTTGCCCTGTTTGGTCGCGCTGCAACCAATTAAACCGATGGTTTTCATTTTGTTCACCTCAAAACAAAAATTGAAAATTTGATAAATAGACAATAAACTATTGCCTAAACCAAAAGAGAAAAATAACATTGTTTTGAGGTTCTTATTCAGAAATGATAAGAGAAGCCCAAAACACCCTGCAATGCGATTCTTCTTGCATTAAGCCGAATCGCGGCCATTGAAAATTTTAATGTTTGAGTTAAGGCATCTAGCCTTTTTTGTCCCCAAAACAAAACTTCCAATGGGGTGTATCTTACTAGGCAACTCCTAAAGATTTGATTTGCATTTTCCGCAAATGCGGTATATACTTAAAATATAATACCAAAAGATTAGTTTTGTCAAGTAAATAAATTTATAATTCGGTATTTTTTTTTGGGGAGGAACAAGGATATGAGTGAAGAGCAAATTGAATGGAGAGATGCATGGAAAAAACTTATTGACGCTTCCCGGGAAATGATTTTAAACGGAAAAAAAGATGACACAAGTCCTTTTGATAAATTAACTTCCCTACAAGATGACAAAATGCTCTTGTTTGAAAAGGCTATAGCGTTTGAGTGCTTGGGGAATAAAGACAGAGCGATAGAATTGTATAAAGCCGCCGCTGACGAAAATAATGGACTACCAGTGGCACATTGGAGAAAGAGAGCGAAATATTTTTTTGAAAGATTAGAGAATAATGAATGCCACAATTATAGTAAACTTGATGTAGAACAAGGTATTGAATGTGTTCAATTGGATCTTTATTATAATCTTCATTCTTTTTGCTTTCTAGATGATTATATACGATATCTTGCGATTTCTTCTGTTTCAAGAGTTTGTTTGGAATCCGCTATGTCAATAGTTATTTTCAGAACCTGCTTGGAAATAGGGTTGTGGACATATTTCGAAAAAGATGCCGATGCAATAAATGTATTATTTAAAAAACAAAAGAACATTAATGAAGATGATTATCAGATTGATTTAAAGAGTTTAATATACCAACTTCATTGTAGAGGGTGTTTTGATGAGCGAGAAAGCAGAAATGAATATGACATCTATAAGAATGTAAAGAATGATGGAAATAAAGCGGCACATCCTGGAAAAATAAAGGAAGGAATCCCGCCTTTTAAGTATTCCAATGAAGAATTGATAACAGTACTAGATAATTTTAATAAGGCAATGTTTTGTTTGAATAAGAGAGCAAAAGAAACATATGATAAAGGCTTAAAATTTTCTGATAATTTAGTTTAATTCTATTGGGTAAAAAAAGGTTAGAGGAGGGTAAGATATGGCAAACACAATAAATTTCCTCAAGGTAGAAGAATGGTATAGGGAAAAACTTTCAGATAAATATCCAGGATATGAAATATCTAAGGAAAAAGTTCCACTTTTAAATTGGGGAAATAAAGGCTATTTTGAATGTGATGTAGTTATAAAAAAAGGCAATAATATTATTGAGGTCCAATGTTTGTCTTGCTCTAGCGCTAAAACAATAAACGGAAATGGAGGGGCTGGCAAACTTCACAAAATAAAAGACGATGCTTTAATGTTAATGGGGATAAAATGCAAGAAAAAAGTTCTTGCATTTACAGAAAAATCTATGTATAACAGAGTTCTTAAGGAAAAAGAGAATGGCAGATTTCCTAATACAATTGAATTGCTTTTGGTTAATGTTGATAAAAGACCGAGTATTAATGAGATATTAAGATGCCCTTTAATTAAAAATAGAATTAAAAATTTTTTAAGTGTTTCTAAAAAATATACACACCTCTTTCAAAGAAATTGGAAAACAGTTGTTGTAATTATCTCTTATTCGGGTAAAACAGAAGAGATAGAATTCAATTTGAATGAAACTTTCTGGACAACTTGTTCTGATTTGAAAAATATAAAAATAAAAAAATGGTTTGAAATAAGTGGATGTATAAACTGGGAAGGAAGAAAGCCAGAATTCAAAACGGTATATTTGGGGGAAAATAAGTTTAAAATAATTCTTTGATTTATACGGCAAATCCATTTTCATAAAATCTATTTAACCCATCGTCTTTCCCTTGCCCTACGCCCCCATTTCCGCTAAAATAAAACTGTAAAAAACGCGCCCGATGGAAAAAGGAGAAAAATCAAAGTGGCAAAGACAATCGACGATAAAAAAATAATTTACACGATGGACAGGGTTTCGCGCGCTTATGGAACGAAGGTCGTTCTTAAGGACGTTAGCATTTCTTATTATTATGGCGCGAAGATTGGCGTGATTGGTCCCAATGGTTCGGGAAAGTCTTCGCTCTTTAAGATTTTGGCGGGAGTGGACAAGGACTTTACGGGCGAGACGACGCTGGCTCCCGGTTACACGATTGGCTATTTGGAGCAGGAGCCGGAACTTGCGGCGGGAAAAACCGTTCTTGAAATCGTAAAGGAAGGCGTTAAGCCCATCACCGATTTGCTTGAGGAATTTGACAAAGTCAACGAAGCTTTTGGCGACCCCGACGCGGACTACGACAAGCTGGGCGCGCGGCAGGCGGAGCTGCAGGAAAAGCTTGACGCTCTTGACGCGTGGAACTTGGACGCGAATTTGGAGCTTGCGATGGAAGCCTTGCGCTGCCCGCCGGCCGACCAAGTTGTTGACGTTCTTAGCGGAGGAGAAAGGCGCCGCGTTGCCCTTTGCCGCTTGCTTTTGCAAAAGCCCGACATCCTCTTGCTTGACGAGCCTACCAACCACCTTGACGCGGAGACCGTCGCCTGGCTTGAAAACCACCTTCACACTTATCCCGGAACTGTAATCGCGATTACCCACGACCGCTACTTTTTGGACGACGTGGCCGGCTGGATTTTGGAGCTTGACCGCGGCGAAGGATATCCCTTTAAAGGAAACTACTCCAGCTGGCTTGAACAAAAGGAAGCGCGCTTGGCTTTGGAAGAAAAGGGCGAAAGCCAAAGGCGCAAGGAAATGCAGCGCGAGTTGGAATGGATTCACATGGGAGCCAAAGGCCGCCAAGCCAAGCACAAGGAGCACATCACCCGCTACGAGGAATTGCTGCGCCAAGAAGGAAAGACAAAGCTCAAGGACACCCAGATTTCAATCCCGGCCGGCCCGCGCTTGGGTGGCCAAGTGATCGACGCTGTGGGACTTACAAAATCCTTTGGCGACAAATTGCTTTTTGAAAATTTGGACTTCCACATTCCCGCAGGAGCGGTTGTAGGAATTGTCGGACCCAACGGCGCCGGAAAGACAACCTTGTTCAAAATGATTGCCGGAATCGAAAAGCCCGACTCAGGCGAGCTTAAGGTTGGCCAAACCGTAAAGCTGGTTTACGTTGACCAGATGAGAAGCAAGCTTGACGAAAACAAAACGGTTTACGACATGCTTACCGACGGCCTTGACATGGTAAAGCTCGGCGCGGTTGACGAAAAAGGCCGCCCGCTTGAAGGCGGCGTTCGCGAAGTCAACGGCCACGCTTACTGCGCTTGGTTCAACTTTGCCGGAGCGGATCAAAACAAAAAGGTCGGCGTGCTTTCGGGCGGAGAAAAGAACCGCCTTAACCTTGGAATGATGCTAAAGGAAAGCGGAAACGTACTCCTCCTTGACGAGCCGACCAACGACCTTGACGTGCAGACAGTGCGCGCGCTGGAAGAGGCCCTGGAAGACTTTGCCGGCTGCGCGCTTGTCGTAAGCCACGACCGCTGGTTCTTGGACAGAATTTGCACGCACATCTTGGCCTTTGAAAACAACAGCGAAGTCCGCTGGTTCGAGGGCAACTGGTCCGAATACGCCGAATGGAAGAAGAAAGAGTTTGGCGAGGACGCCGGCGTTCCCAAGAGAACGGTTTACAGAAAATTGACAAGGTAGATTGTCATTCCTGCTCTTGCCGTGGTGTCATTCCCGCGCGTGACGCGGGAATCTTTGGAGCAACAGATTGTCGGATCAAGTCCGACAATGACATGCCTGTTCGACAATACGAGCCGCCGCTTACGCGCTAGACAAACACGCCTTTATTCTATATTATTTAACTGAGCCTAGGCGCTATGCGGCGCTGCGCCGCAAAACCCCGCCAGAGCCGGAAGGCAGCAACGGTATGCGGATGCAGCGCGCGCCGTAGTATGCCTAGGCTCAACCTTTATTGCGCGAGGAAAAAAGTATGTGCGGAATTGTAGGATATGTGGGGAACGAGCTTGCCACGCCGATTTTGATTGAGTCGCTGAAAAAATTGGAATACCGAGGCTACGACTCGGCTGGAATCGCCGTTCTTGACGGCCAAAACATTTTGGTCAGAAAGGCCAAGGGCGCGCTAAAGGAATTGGAAAAGCGCATCGCCGGCGAAACGATTAAAGGCTCGATTGGAATCGGCCACACTCGCTGGGCCACCCACGGCGAGCCTAGCGACGTCAACGCGCACCCTCAGACAAACGTAAGCGGCTCAATCGCGGTTGTCCACAACGGCATCATCGAAAATTATTTGGAATTAAAGGAATGGCTCCAAGCGCAGGGAATCGTGTTCCGAAGCCAAACCGACACAGAAGTAATCGCAAACCTCATAAACTATTACTACACGGAAAGCTCGGACATTTTTAGCGCGGTTCTTTTGACGCTTTCAAAATTGGAAGGCTCTTACGGCCTTGTCGTTTTGTGCCAAGACTATCCTGACAGAATCATCGCCGCGCGAAAGGAAAGCCCGCTTGTGGTTGGCCTTGGAAAAGGCGAAAACTTTTTGGCCAGCGACGTTCCCGCGCTTTTAAGCCACACGCGCGAAGTTTACTTTTTGGAAGAAAAAGAGCTTGCCGTGATTTATTCCGACCATGTTGACTTGTTCGGAACCGACGGAACAAAACATTCGCGCGCGGCCACCCACATTGAATGGGACGCTTCAAGCGCGGAAAAGGGCGGCTACGCTCACTTTATGCTAAAGGAAATCCACGAGCAGCCCAAGGCCATGACCGACACTCTTAGGCCGCGCTTGATTCAAAAGGACGGAAAGGCCGTTGACATTCACTTTGAGGAACTAAAGGAAAACGTCGATTGGAAAAACGCCGGCCGCGTCGTCATCACCGCTTGCGGAACGGCAAGCTACGCCGGACAAATCGCAAAGTACGCCTTTGAAAAATTCGCGCGCCTTTCGACGGAAGTGGACATCGCTTCGGAATACCGCTACCGAAATCCAATCATGAACAAGAGCGACATCTTTATCGTAATCAGCCAGTCCGGCGAAACCGCCGACACTTTGGCGGCCATGCGCTTGGCCAAAGGCGCCGGCGCCAAGGTGATTGCGATAACAAACTGCGTTGGCTCAACCGTAAGCCGCGAGGCCGACTATGTGATTTACACTAGAGCCGGCGCCGAGATTTCGGTCGCCTCGACCAAGGCGTACACGACGCAGCTTTTGTGCCTTTACCTTTTGGCCTTGAAGGCGGGAATGGAGCGCTCGACAATCACGCAAGCGGAATACGAAAAGTCTTTGGCCGCTTTGGAAAGCGTTCCGCAAAAGATAGAAGAGATTTTAAAGAACGAGAGCGCCGTCCAAAAGTTGGCAAGCCATCAGTTCAACAAGGAAAAGATTTTCTACATTGGCCGCCGCTTTGATTCCGCTTCCTGCTTGGAAAGCGCGCTAAAGCTAAAGGAAGTGAGCTACATGCACAGCGAAGCCTTTGCCGCGGGTGAACTCAAGCACGGTCCCATCGCGCTTGTTGACAAGTCTACGCTTGTCGTTGCCATCGCTAGTGACCCGGAATTGTACGAAAAGACAAAGTCCAACGTCGTTCAAGTAAAGACACGCGGCGCATACACGCTTGTGATTACCCAAGACGGCGGCGAGATTTTCTCGGACACGGCGGACGAAATTATGAGAATACCCAGCATTGATTCCGCGTTCGCGCCGATGCTTACGATAATTCCCGCGCAACTCTTTGCCTACTACTGCGCCGTGCTTCGCGGAAACGATCCCGACAAGCCGCGCAATTTGGCCAAGTCAGTTACTGTCGAGTAAATAAAAAACGCTCCCAGTCGCGGTTGCGTCAGGCGGAATCGCTAGCTAGCGTCGCTACACACATATTGCGCCTTGTAACTATTTTAGTCTGCCGCTAATCGCGGCAGGCGCAACATGAGTGTTTCCGCCCGCCGCCCCGCTCCTTCGCGCGTTTTTTATTTAATCGCCGCTAGCAAATAATCCGCGGCGGCTTGCTGCTGAATCTCTGTGGGGTGCGAAAGCGCCCCTGTTTTTTTCATGTCGATTTCTGGAAGCAATACATACTGAACGCGCTCGTCGCCGCTTTGTTTTTTGTAAGCGTCCACGGCGCGCTCGATTTGTTCCGCCAAAATATGGCCAATCATTCCGTAGCACCAAACAATTTTGGCCTTGGGATTTCGCGCGCGGATTTTTGCAAGGAACGAGATTACGCCCTGCTCAAAAATCTCCGCTATGTCCGGGCGGCTTTGGCACGGCCCTTGGTCGTTCGTGCCCAAATTGATAATTACCCAATCCGGCTCAAAATTGGAAAAATCCCACTTGTCCTTGGCTGACTTTCTTTGCATTACCGAGCATATCTCATCGTAGTATTTTGGCAGGGCGTGTTCAAGATTGCAATCGTAGCCGCAAACCACGCCCCAGCCGCTTTGACTGATTACGTTAAAGTCGGCGCCGAGCCTTTGCGCGATTTCAAAAGCCCAAGTTTTTGTTCCGCCAAAAAATATGCTTGTCCAATCCGTTTCGCCTTTGGCGCCGACAGCGCCCTCCCCGCTTGTTATGCTGTCTCCGATAAATTCTATCTTTAGCGGCTGGGGCGTAACGGGAAGGAGGTCGCCGTCGGTCAAGAGGCTTTTTAGAAGGAAACGATGTTTTGCGTCGTCGCCCATCGCTTGCGTTTCTTTGTAGACGCGGACGTTTTTGACCTTTTGTCCGTTCATGTTCCTAAAAAGACAAATGTCATTTTTACCCTTGTTCAGCATAAGGCGGGCTGTTTGAAAGCCGTCCACATAAACGCTAATCCACACTTCAAAAGTTTCGTAGTCGGATTCAATTTGCGCCCAAAGCTCGGAGCCGTTCGCGTTCACTTCAAAGCCGCTTGCAGTCCAAAAAAAATCCACGCCGGCTTCGCTTTGCGCGGCGCGGCCCATAATTTTTATAAGCGCGTTTTGCCCGTCTTTTTGTTTTGCCCAAAAGGCTTTTGCCAGTTCATTTGCCAAAAAAGTTTTCATAAACAAAATATAGCGCTTTGCCGAAAATAATTCTATGAGCGAAAAAATCTTTTTAAAATGTTTTTTGGCGGGATTTTTGGGCGCGGCGCTTTTAGTTGTCATGGCCATTTTCCCTTCCTGCAAATCAACGCAGCAAGCGGTTCAAGAAAAAGAAGAAATTCCTGCCCTTGACGAGCCGATTGTAACTTATGTCAATACCGCCATCAACAAGGCGGACGGAAAAATCTCCACGATAATGCTTTTCAATTCGATAAAGGAAGTTGTGGCCATTCATCCCATTTCGCGCGTCCGCTACAATTTGAGCGAGTCAGACTACAAGTACGACCCGCAAACGACGGAACTAAAAATCGCTTTGCCTAAATCCGTTCCGTATAAAATCAACGAGCTTGGCTTTCACATCGTAGGAGAGGCGGTTTATCCCGGCGTTTTTGTTTTGGCCGGAATCGACGCGGCGCGCGGGGAGCCGGGCGTTTTCTTTGAAGGAAAAGAATCCGTGGAAGGAACTGACTACACTTACGACAAAGCATCCGCAAGAATTACAAGCCTTGTTCCGCTCAACGTTGACAAAGACTCTTTTGAAATTTGTTGGGCCACAAAAAACGGCGAAGTGACTTTTTCCAACAATACGCAAAAATACCGCGACGCTTACATAAAGTATTACAACGCTTGGAGCCGCAAAGTCCACATGAGAGGGAACTGATGAAATTTTCTTTGTTGCTATTGATTATTTTTAAGCGCGGCTAGACAGCGCCTTTAACAGGGCGCGACAGCCAAGGTCGATGTCGTCGTAGGTTTGCTCAAAATTTCCTGTGTACCAAGGATCGGCGATGTCGCGCGCAAGTCCCGCCCATTCCAAAAGCAAATGAATTTTTGGCCGAGCCGCGCTTCCTAAAATTCTGTCCATATAAAAAAGATTTTCTTGGTCCATACCAATTATCAAGTCGTAGTCGTCCGCGTCGGCGCGGGTGATTTGCCGGGCGCGGTGGTCGCTGTATGGAATTCCCATTTGCGTTAGTTTTGTCCGCGTTCCGTAATGCATTCCGTTTCCAAGCTCTTCTGTGCTGGTGGCCGCGGAATCAATTTTAAATTCTTTTTCAAGCCCGGCATTCTTGACCAAATTTTTCATCACAAATTCCGCCATAGGCGAGCGGCAAATGTTTCCGTGGCAAACAAACAATATTTTTTTCATGGCGATTACAAATAAATGCGCTCAAACGACTTTGTGTCGATTGGCTTGGAGAAGTAGTAGCCTTGGAAAAGCTCGCAGCCTTCGTCGTGAAGCAAATCCATTTGATCCTTTGACTCGATTCCCTTGGCCAAAATTTTCATTCCAAGATTTCGCGCCATTTGAATCAATTCCTTCATAATGATGTGCGCGTTCCTTGGCGAACTTGTGTCTTGCAAAAATCCTATGTCAACCTTTAGTATGTCGATGTTGCATTCGCGCAAAATTTTGAGCGAGGTGTTTCCCGTTCCAAAGTCGCCGATTTCGATTGTAAAGCCGATTTTGCGCAACTGTTCAATCAACTTGATTTGCCGCTCCAAATCGCCCATCATTACGTCTTCGCTCAACTCAATGTGCAAATTCTTTGGATCGATGTCAAACTCGCTCAGCAAGTCGTTGAACTCGTTCATGATGCTCATAAGGTAAAAGTCTTTTGGCGAAATGTTGACAGAAATGTAAAAGTCGTCGCGGCCGGCGGTCTTCCATTCAAAGAGCTTTTGGAAAACCAAGCGCCAAACATAGCGGTCAATTTTAGTGATCATGCCGTTCTTTTCAAAAATCGGAATGAATTCCGACGGCGAAACGATTCCCTCGTCCGGGTGCTCCCAGCGGACAAGCGCCTCGGCGCCGACGGCCTTTCCTTCTATCGTTGACTGCGGCTGCAAGTAAATTTTTATCTGGCCGGTGGAAATCGCTTCGGGCAGCTGGTAGACCAACTGCTGCTCGCGCAAGGCGCTGTCGCGCAGCTTTGAGTCGTACCAAGCCACTTGCTTGCGGTACTGGCCCTTGATTGTGTCGATGGCGATAAAGGCGCGGTCGCACATGAACGAAACGCGCATGTCGGTGTCTTCGATTTCGTAAACGCCAAAGTAACAGGTTGGCAAAATAGAAAGGTTCACCGTCTCCTTAAAAATGCGCTGGCTCTCGTCGATGAACAGCTGCAAATTCAAGCGGTCTTTGGGAATCAAAATGGCAAAGCGGTCGTTGTCTATTCTTCCGTAAACTTCGCCGATTACCGTTTTTTCTTTTAGGGCTTGCGCGAACGACTTTAGAATTTTGTCGCCGACCGCGATTCCGCTAAATTCATTTATCAACTTGAATTTTCCGACGTCGCAGCAAACGATGAAATATTTTTCGTCGGGATTGGCTTCCAGCATGTCGGCGACGCAGTCGTAGAAATGCTGCTTGTTGTAAAGTCCGGTTAGAGGGTCGTGGGTGCTGCGGAAGCGCTCCACCTTTTCGTGATTGTTTTCTTCCGTTGTGTCGACGATTATCAAATAGCTGCCGATGTATTTTTTGTCCTTTGCCTCGATGGTGTAAAAAGTCATCCTGTAAAAAAGCTCTTTGTCGTCGATTATCCTGTGAATCGTTTCTTCCTTTGCGTTCATCTCTTTAAGAGAACGGCCGTCCGCGATTCTTTTTATCACAGGCTGAATTACGTCCATCGGATTTTGGTTGGGCTTGATTCTGTAAATTTCGCGAATGTAGTCGTTGGCGTAAATGCATTGGTCTTCATCGTCAAAAATCGCGATGCCGTTGTCCATTCCCTGCATTACGCGCTGAACCGTGACTTGCCGCAAGAATGACGGAATGTAAATAAACGCGAAGTAATAAAACGACGCCGAAAAAAGGCTGTAAAAGAGAACGGAAAAGTCGACAGGCAACTCAAAGAAAATGTAAAAGCCGTTCAATATGACGATGAAGCTTATTTGCAAGATGGCGGTTATGTATTTGATTTTGTAAATGGCCGGAGCGACGGCAGTTTTGTAAATCAAGAAAAAAATGCTCAATGAAATCAGCAAGTAGCAAAGCGCCAAGTGCAAGTCAAAAGACCAGCCGGGAACGGTTCTAAAAAACACGTCCGGCTCAAAGAACATTCCCGCGTAATATGAGCGTTCAATTTGAAAAACTTCCCCGCTCCAAAAGTTGCTTACTAAATTGAAAATGTCGACAATGATTATTATAAACAACAATATCATTGCCTTTTCAAACCAAGATGTTTTTTGTTCCTTGGGCTTGGCAATCTTCAGCAAGTCGTCGCGAAAAAACAAAACGACCGCGCGGAAAAAATTCTTTTCGGCTATTCCATTGGGGAACGAATATTCAACGCAAAAGTAAAGCACATAAAAAAGCAAAATGTCGATGGAAGAAAAATAGAAGAAAAACAAAAAGGACACCAAGCTGTCCGCGTATGCCCAAGACGGCGATGTCGACGCTATGAAAATATTGGGCAAAACCGTAAAGAAAGCCGCCGTCAACATGACGCGGGCCTTTTTTGCCAAAGTGAGATTTCTTCTTGCCCTTTCCATGGTTCGGCTTATTGTAAAAGCCAAAATCAATTCCATGGCCACTAGGATCAGCGAATACAATACTTTCATCGCAAATATTATACCACAAAATTTGGATTTTTTCAAATAAATTTGAACAGATGCGCCGCGATAGGAACCATTGACAGGCGCGGAAACTGCGGGCGTTTTTCGTTGACAAAAATCGAAATTTTGTCTAAAATAAATAATCTTATTTTTATGGGGAACTATATGGCGCAAAGACGCGTGGTTGTGACAGGTCTTGGAGCGGTGACTCCGCTTGGAAACAACGTTCAGGACACTTGGGAAGGAATCAAGGCCGGAAAAAGCGGCATTGAAAAAATCACTTTGTTTGACGCCACCGACTACAAGGTTCAAGTGGCCGGCGAAGTGAAGAACTTTGACATAGCCCAATACGGCCTTGACCCAAAAGAGTGCCGCAAAATGGCGCGCTTCACGCAATTTTTGGTTGCCGCCAGCGCCCAGGCTTTGGGCGACGCTGGCTTTAACAAGGAAAACTTGGCCGGCGAAAAATGCGGCGTGATGGTCGGAAACGGAATCGGCGGCTTTGACGTAATCGAAGCGGCCTTTAAAAAATACTTTGACCCCGCCGCCGGCGTTAACCGCATCCCGCCGCTTAGCGCGCCGGAATTCATTCCCAACGAAGCGGCCGCAAACGTAAGCATGCTTTACGGAATCGAAGGCCCGGCTTGGACTCTTGCCACGGCTTGCTCTAGCGGCACCGACGCTTTGGGAAACGCCTTGGACTTGGTCAGAAGCGGCCGCGTTGACGTTTGCGTCGCCGGCGGAACGGAAGCGACAATCACGGGCTTTGGAATCGGAAACTTTATGGTATTGAAGGCGCTGGCCACTAACTTTAACGACCAGCCCCACAAGGCAAGCCGCCCCTTTGACAAAAACCGCGGAGGCTTTGTAATGGGAGAAGGAAGCGCGGTTCTTATTTTGGAAGAGTTGGAGCACGCCAAAAAGCGCGGCGCCAAGATTTACGCCGAGTTTGCCGGATACGGCGCTTCTTCTGACGCTTACCACATCACCGCTCCCCTTCCCGACGGAACGGGCGGCGCCAAGGCGATCACGCGCGCTTTGGAAGACGCTGGCCTCAAGCCGGAAGACGTTCAGTATTACAACGCTCACGGAACGGGAACCCACGCCAACGATTCAGGCGAGACAAAAATGGTAAAACTGGCCTTTGGCGATCACGCCAAAAAGCTTAAGATTTCTTCCACCAAGAGCATGACGGGCCACATGATCGGCGCCGCCGGAGCGATCGAAGCCTTGTTCTGCATCAAGGCGATTAACGACGGCTTCTTCCCGCCGACAATCAACCTTGACGAGCCTGACATCGAAGGCGGCTGCGACTTGGACTACGTTCCCAACAAGGGACAGACTGGAACAATCACGGCGGCGGCCAGCGCGTCGCTCGGCTTTGGCGGCCACAACGGCTGCGTCGTGTTTAAGAAGTTTAGTGAATAAGGAGAACTAGCGGCACGATAATTGCCGCCAAGCCCAAAATTGAATGATAGCCGCGCAACGCCAACAAACGCGCTCGCAGCCTAGCTCGCGCGTTCAGGCGCCTGTAAGAGGATATATAAAATAGCGCGTTTTGGCGCATATAAATTGGAGGACTAAAAAAATGGTAATCACACCCAAAATCAGAAGCAACATTTGCATCAACGCGCACCCGATTGGATGCGCCAAAGAAGTTGAGCGCGAGATCGCCTACGTAAAGGCGCAAAAAGCCAAGCGCGGAGTGAAGGCCGCGGCCGAGGGCGGAAAGGGACCCAAAACAGTTTTGGTCTTGGGCTGCTCAACAGGCTACGGATTGGCCAGCCGCATCACAGCCGCCTTTGAATGGGGCGCCGACACGATTGGCGTTTCTTTCGAGAAAGAAGCCACAGAGACTAAGGGCGGAACTCCCGGTTGGTACAACAACGCCGCCTTTGACCGCGCCGCTCAGGCCGCCGGCCTTAAGTCAGTCACATTGAACGGCGACGCCTATTCCAACGAAATGCGCGCTTCCGTAATCGAAGAGATAAAGAAGATGGGCGGAAAGATTGACTTGCTCATTTACTCTTTGGCCAGCCCTGTCCGCAACGACCCCGACAAGATTGACCCCGAAACAGGCGCCCACGTCATGTACCGTTCCGTAATCAAGCCGATAGGAAAAACATACGGCGGAAAATGCTTGGACATCATCAACGAAAAGCTCACCGAGATGAGCGCCGACCCGGCCAACGACGCCGAAATCGAAACGACCGTAAAGGTAATGGGCGGTGAAGACTGGCAGCTTTGGATTGACGCTTTGGAAAAGGCCGGCGTTTTGGCCCAGGGCTTTTGCACGCTCGCTTACTCTTACATCGGCCCAGAATTGAGCCATCCGATTTATCGCGACGGAACAATTGGACAAGCCAAAAAGCATTTGGAGAAGACGGCGCTCAACTTGAACGAGCAGCTTAAAAAGAGCGTCGGCGGTTCCGCCTACGTTTCTGAGAACAAGGGCTTGGTAACAAGAAGCAGCGCGGTCATTCCGATCATCTCCCTTTACCTTGCCGTTTTGTTCAAGATTATGAAAGAGATGAACATTCACGAAGGCTGCATCGAGCAGATGGAACGCTTGTTCTGCGAGCGCCTTTACACCGCCGCCGACGGCGCGATGGGAGATGTTCCTGTTGACAGCGAGCACCGCATCCGCATCGACGACTGGGAACTCCGCGACGACGTTCAGGCCAAGGCGCAAGAAGCGATGGCCGCCGTCAACGACGACAACGTTCGCCAGTGGTGCGACATCGACGGCTACAAGCACGACTTCTTGGTCACAAACGGCTTTGACGTTGAAGGCGTGGATTACGAGAAAGACGTCGCCGATATGAGAGCGATTGACTAGCGCGCCTTGGCTCGCTCGCATCGACTAGGATTTTAGGCAAGCCTAAGAGGCCGCCCGCTGTTGATATGTACCCATAATTCTGGACACATATTATGAACTAGGCAGACTGAATGGATGCTTCCCTGTATTTTACAGGAGGCATCCATTTTGTTTTGGCCT
>CADBBB010000006.1 GCA_902792795.1 uncultured Spirochaetaceae bacterium
CTTGCGTCACATCGACTTGGAATTCATCGCCGTCAATTTCGGGCTCGCCGTCCGCGTCCTGATCTTGCGAAAGGTTTTCGTCCGCCGCTTCTTGGTCTTGAATCTCGTCTTGGCTGGCGTCGTCGTCTTGCTTCTCATCGTCCGTCGAAACGTCTATGTCAAAGTCGCCGTCATCGGCTGGAACGTCGTCCGCGTCGTATTGTTCGGCGGCGGCGGCAAGCGACTCGTTTTGCTCTTCGCCATCTTGCTCCATTGTGTCGTCGTCGAGCGCGTTGTAGCCGCCGTCTTCTTCGTCGGTCTCGACTTCTTCTTCCTCATAATTGGGATAATCGTCAGCGTCAAACTCGTCTTCGTCCAGTTCGGGCGCGGCGGCCTCAACAGGAATTTCTTCCACCACAGTTTTTGTTTGGCGCGAAATTTCTATCGGCTCGCTTGAGGCCGCTTGAGCCGCCGCTTGCGCCAATATCGCTTCTTCCACCGTTTGAATTTTTTGCTCAAAAGTAGTGTGAGAGGCGTCATTTGTTTGGTCTTGAACCGCTTCTTGCGCCTCTACAGTTTGCGTTTGTTCAACTTTCGCCGCGGCTTCGTGGGCTTGAACCAATTCTTCATAGGCCGAAGGTCTTTTTGCCGCGCTCTGGCTTTGCGCCGGAGCGGACTCCATTTTAGGCACGGCGTTTTGCTCTTGCGGCGCCTCTTCTTTCTTTTCTTCCTTGGGCAAAAATTTTTCGGGAATTTTTATTCCGGTAAGCTGCAGGTCGTCAAACTCATGCAAATATTTTTTGTCAATTTCGGAAAGCCCGTTTTGCGGCGCGAGATTTTCCCCCGAAGCGCCATCGCCAGCCTCAGCTCCATCCTCGTCTTCTTCTTCGCTCGTTTCGTTCTCGCCGCCAACTTGTTCGCCAGTCTCAAAAATTTCTTCGCCCGGCTTTTCGTAGCCCAAAGTTTCGTCGCGCAAATTTTTTCCCGCGTCAACAAGGCTGCCAAATTCTTTTCCAAGTCCGTCAACTCCGGCCGCGCTTTTTGCTTCTTCAACTCCGTAAAAAATTCGTTCCGCGACAATTCCCGCAAAAAGGTATTCAATCACGATGACCAAAATTGCGATTACAAAAGTCAGCGCAAGCTGCGCGGTTTTAAAAGACGAAACGCCTTCATAGCCGAATGTAAGCGAGCGGTAAATTTTTTCAATGACGACAGCGGTAAAAAATGGAACCAAGCTAAAGCTGATGTAGACGCACTTCTTAAAAGTTCTGTGGCCGCTAAATGCGACCATCGACGCGGCGAAGAAAAAAACGGGAATCAAAATGCGGCAAAAACCATAGGCCCCGCTTAGAATTTTTCCCGTTCCGTACAAAAACTTCCAGCCAAAATTTCCTCGGCCCGTAAAGCCAAAAAGATGAACCAAAAGCGCGAATGAAAAAAAGGACGCGAACGCGAACAAAATCGCTCCGGCGACTTTTGACGAAATATTGTATTTTTTCATAAAACCCCAATTTTGAACGGACGGCCAAATTTCCAAAAAGGCTGGGCAGTCCTTTTTAATTATCGGATTTTTTGGGCTTGGTTTTAGCAAAAATTTCATCGCTTGGTTCCGTTAAATATAGTAAAAATAATTTATAAAATTCCGACAATAAAAGCATGGTAAAGTCTAAAAAAATATTGGCGTTGATAGCCATTCCTCTGATATATGTTTGGCACTGCGCGGCAAAAACGATGACAGCGGAACAAGCGATGGAAGCGCGCAAACAAATAACGGCGCAGGCAAAGCAATACATTGGCTGCCCCTACCAAAGCGGCGCCATAGGTCCGGACGCCTTTGACTGTTCAGGCCTTATTTTTACGGTGTTCCGCGAGTCGGCGGGCGTTCAAATGCCGCGCTCGGTAAAGGCCATTTATTCGCGCGCAAAAATCATAAAACCGGAGGAAGCGGAGCCTGGCGATTTGGTTTTCTTTAAAACGACAGGCGACGGTTCCATCAGCCACTTGGGAATTTACATCGGCAAGAACCAATTCATTCACGCGGCCAGCGACGGCAACAACACCGGCGTGATTGTATCCTCATTAAAGGAACGCTATTACGCAAATTCATTCGCGGCGGTGGGCCGTGTCATACCGTCCGGCCGCGCGGTCAAAGAAGAAGTGGCGGAACCCGCCGACGACGAAGTTGTCAGCGAAGAGGACATTCCCAACGCGGAAGGCTCTCCGGAAAACGAAGACTCGATTTTTTTAACGTCGGCGGATGGAGGCGATTCCTCCGGCCAAGAAGGCGAGGACAATAGAAAATGGTATTCCAAAATTGTATTTGACGCGACTCTTTTTTGCGACTGGAATCTCTTTGACCCTTTTCGTTTTATGATGAATTGGCGCGGCATTTCTTTGGAAACAAACGCCTATTACACCGCCTGGAAATTCAAGCCCGGCGTCGGAACAATATTCCGCTATAATTATGGAACGAGAAATTTTCAAATGCCCATAGTTTTTTCGATGGCGTTTTGCGACTATGTAAAAATTTACGCGGGCCCCGTAATCAATTTTGGAAACCCGACCCTGCCGGGAAGCGACGAAGAAATTCGCGGCTCGTTTTTTCCGGGAATCATCGGCTTTTCATTTCAAACGCCAAAACTCAAGGCCGGAAAAGTCGGCCTGTCTTTGGCGCAAGACATTTCCTACACCGTCTACAACGACACGGACGGAGGCGCCCTTCCGTTTTACAAAAGCCTGGGAAGCGGCCTGGTGCTTTCTACCGGGGTGCGCGTAACTTTGCCGCTTGCAAATTTATTATAAGTATATGAAGAGAATTATTATTGCAAGCGCGGTTTTTGTTTTGGCGCTTTTTCTTTGCGGCTGTCCTCTAAAAGTTACGGTGGAATGCGACAAGGGCGACAATTTGTCGGTTAATTTTTCGTCGGAACTGGGACAAGCCTTTGTTGAAAGTTTGGCTCAAATCCAGCAAATTTCAAGCGAAAACGGCGAAAATTCGCCAAATTTGGACGAAATTTCAAAGAAAATCCAAGACGAACTCAACGCGGAATTTTTTAAGAACGCCGTGGTGAACTTTGGAAAGAACTCGCTGAACGCGGCCGCCCAAGTTTCCGACGTAAAAAAATTCCCCAAGGAATTCATCGAAATAAAAAAAACCGCGGGCGGAAAAAAGACATTCGCCCTCAAGCTGAATCCGCAAAGTCTGGCCGCCTCGATTTTACAGGAAGACAGCGCGGCCAAAACCCTCGCCGACATTTTGATGGCGCCGCTCATCTCTGGCGAAGAAATGCCCCTCCAAGACTACAAGGATTTGCTAACGGAAATTTACGGCGACCGCTTGGCGCAAGAAATTTTGTCCGGCGACCTTGTCGTTGAATTTGTCGACAAGGCGAGCGGCAAAAAACAAAGCCAGCGCGTCTCCGTCTCCGACCTGCTCCTGTCCGCCAGCGGCAAGCAGTTTGTGTTTGAGTATTAGGGACATTTAGGGCTTGCAATTATACTCCTTTGGGAGTATAATAAAAGCATGAAAAAGACCATTTACCACGGTTCCAACAAAATAATAGAAAAGCCTTTTTTTGGATTCGGAAAGGTTAAGAACGATTACGGCCTTGGCTTCTACTGTACCGAAGAACTAGATATGGCAAAAGAATGGGGCGTTTCAAAAGACGCGGATGGCTACGCCAACATTTATAAAATCGACACAAAAGGCCTCACGCTTTTAGACTTGAATTCCGGCGAGTACACGATTTTGCATTGGCTTTCGGTTTTGTTGGAAAACCGAATCTTTGACATCACCTCTGCTTTGGCGCAAGAGTCCAAGGATTATCTCTTAAAAAACTTTTCCGTTCCATACAAAGACTATGACATCATCACAGGCTATAGGGCGGACGACAGTTATTTTTCATTCGCGCAGGATTTTATAAGCGGAACAATTTCCGTTCGCCAATTGGGAAACGCAATGCGGCTTGGAAAACTTGGAACGCAATTTGTATTGAAAAGCAAAAAGGCTTTTGACGCGATTAAGTTTAGCGGTTACGAAACGGCAAAAGCGGATGAATGGTTTTCAAAAAAAGAATCGCGGGACAAAAGCGCGCGCCGCCAGTATTTTGACGTTGAGCGGAACAAAAGACAGCGCGGCGATTTGTACATGGTTCAAATTTTAGACGAGGAGATAAAAGCCGATGATCCGCGCCTACGATAAACTTTATCTTTCAAAAGCGCAAAGTTCGCTTGCCTCTATGCTGGACTTTGCCGTTTACGACTTAAAAAAAGACCTCGCCGTTTTTTACAAAAAATTCCTTGAATCAAAAATTTCCGTTCAATTTGAACGCGGAGAATCTTCCGTTATCGCGGGAAAGTCCGGCGTGGAACTTGCGCTGGAAGTTCTTGAAAACTATTCGCTTGCAAAAAAATACAAGCCTGCCGCAAACCGCAGCCCCGAATACTGGACGGGCTGGGCGCTGGCGTATTTTCAGTGGCAGACAAACCTTTCGTTCAAGCAAATCGATTCTTTGATTCCAATAACGGAAGTACGGGCGATGTACGCGCCTTATCACGAAATGGACATATCGCAGTTTTGCGACAAGATGACGGAACTGTACAAAGCGCGAAAACCCGCTTGCAACCTAAAAACGCGCCGCCTTGCCGCCGGCCTTTCCCAAAGCGAACTGGCCGTCGCTTCCGGCGTTCCCCTGCGCACAATCCAACAATACGAACAAAAGCAAAAAGACATCAACGCCGCCAAAGCAGAAAGCGTCATCTCCTTGACAAAAGCGCTGGATTGCTCCGCCGAGGATTTAATGGAAGTGTTTTAATTTCCATATCTTGCGTCAATATTAATTTTCATTATATCCAAAATCTCTGCTTTTTAACACTTCTTTCCACCAATTTTCTCTTTTGAGAATTTCATCATCCTCCATTCTAGCATTGTAGTTTTCAAGAATAGAGTATTGAAAATATTTTTTTATATAATCAAATCCTTTTTTTGACTTTAATCTTTCCAAGGCTTTATTTCCGCCAGTTCCATTATCAATATAAGATTTCCATCTCTGTAAAAGCATTCCTGAGCGGCTTGTGGCAGAACCAACATATAATTTTCCAGTTTTTGTATCAGTTATAAGATAAACAGCCTTTTGATTTTTAAGAGCTCCTACCCAACTATTCTTTTTTCGAATTATTATTTGCGATAATTCATTATATGAAAGCCTAACACTTTCATATCCAGGAAATTCATCATCATCATATATCGTTGGAAGTATTTTCAACACATCAAAATCGTTACAATAATTTGCAAATTTTACAACAGTTCCTCTCATATTTTTATGAAAATAAACAACAATTCTTCCAAAATATTTTTTGTATTTTGCGATTTCAGAAGCTTCATATCCAATCTGATTCTTAACATCTAAACATTTATCAATTCGTTTTATACTTGTTATCAGCCATGCGTCATCTCCAAGCGGAATACAATTTATTCCAATTTCACCTTCATAAAAATAATTTTTCCCACTTCCTGGCTTAAATAAAAACCAATTATTATCAACTACATCAGGATCACTTTTATATTCTTCCAAAGGGCTCGAACACCCGTCATATACATTAAGCTTGATTTTTACAGAATATAATTCTTCCTCTGAAAATCCCAAAATATCATTTAATTTTATTTCCTTGTTTTTCGTTCGCATAAAATTCTCCTATTCTATTTCTCTATAAAATTCATTTGTATTATCTTCTCTCATATACTTTGCTGCATCACTTGCAGCAGACCCTAGGGATAAGTAGGGAGCATTTTTTATTGTGTTAGCATCGATTGTTTGATCACAATATGTTGCAACATCTAGTTTATGCCATTTTGTTTTATTCTTAAAAGTTAATGATTTTAAATTATTGCATCCATAAAAAGCCTCATAACCAATAAAATTTACATTTTTCGGGATGGTTATACTTTCCAGAGATTCGCAATACTGAAATGAGTATTCTCCTATTTTGATTAAAGAATCTGGAAGTGTTACATTCTTTAAATTCTTGCATTTGCAACATAAACCTTTTATTTCTGTAACACCAAAAGGAATTGAAATGCTAGTTATATTACATCCATAAAAAGCATTCTGCCCTATATATGTAACAGTATCTGCTATATTAATATTTGTTAAACTTGAACATAAATAAAAGGCCTGATCTCCTATTTTTTCAACACTATTTGGAATCACAACATTTGTAATCCCGCTTTCACAAAATGCTTTGTTTCCTATTTTTGTCACAGTAGTTGGAATAGTAATATTCTAAGAAAATTGATTTCAGAAATGCTGCTTGGAATAGAAAAACTTGAAAACTCACATCCATAAAAAGCGTCTTGTCCTATGCTTGTTATTGTATTAGAAAGAAATACTTCTGTAATATTACAATTATAAAAAGCTCCTTCTTCTATTTCCGTCACATAGCTTGGAATTGTAACATTTGTATTTTTTAATGTACAATTTTTAAACCACCCTTTTCCTATTTTTTTGTTTTTCTTTGGAATTACAATTTCTGAAATTATGCAATTTTTAAAAGCTTCCTCTGCTATCTCCGTCAATTCGCTATTTTCAGAAATTACAATTACAGATGGTTTAAAAATTGAATTTTGATCATATTCATATGTTAGTCGCCTGATAGCACCAAAAGCCCATTGTCCTATTTTTGTTACGCTATTAGGAATAATCAACTCTCCTCCATTTCGTCCAAGCAGACCAGATTCATAAAATGCTTTCTCTCCTATCTCTGTTAAACCGTCTGGCAAGGTTTGTAAACAAAACCAACCACAACTGTGAAAAGCAGCTTTTCCTATTTTTTTTAAGTTTCTCGGAAATTTAAAAGGATTTTCAAAAAAGCAAAGATTCGAACACCCACAAAACGCTTCTTCTGCGATTTCTGTTACACTATCTGGAAGTTGTACTTCTCTAAGATGTGTATAACCTTTAAATCCCCCAACAATTGTCGGATTTCCGGAGATAATAATTTTTTCTATCTTGTTGTCTTTTGGAACTGTAGCTAAAAAATCACAATTTGGTATTGAAATGTTTTCAAGATTTTTACAGTTCGTAAAAAGTTGCGTTGGTGAACTTGTCACACTATTTGAAATTGTAACGCTCTTTAGGTTTTCACAATTATAAAACAAATATGCCCCTATTGATGTTACACTGTTTGGAATTGTAAGACTTGTTAAACTAGAACAACCGCTGAATACTCCAATACTAAATTTTATTATATTATCAGGAATAGTAAGGCTAACAAGTTTTGTACAGTTTTTAAATAAATAACTACCCAGCTCGCTTAATCCGTTTGAAAGAACAACATTTGTAAGATTTGAGCAGCCTTCAAAAGTATTGCTTAAAATTTTTGTAACACTATCTGGTATTGCAATACTTCCAAGTTTTGCGCAATTTTTAAATGCGTATAGATTGATTTTAGTCAATGTGTTTGGAAGTTCTATGCTGACTAAGTTAGATCCTTCAAATGCTGATTTCCCTAACTCTGTAACACCTGTAACCGCAGACAAATCAAGGTCAACATTTATTTCAGATTTCTGCTTTAACGCCGCTCCAATTTGCATAATTAAATCTTCCGAGCCTTCGCCCGTCACAACTAATTTTGCGTCTTCTGTCAAATCATTTATTATCTGTACGATATTTGCTGTTGTGGCGTTGATCGCGTTTGATATTGGGTCCGAAGTTTCTCCGCCCGATTGTTGTCCGCCGTTTTCTTCACCATTATCAGGCGTTGTAGGATTGGTCGGGTTTGTGGGGTTCGTTGTGGAGCCTCCGCCTGAACCGTTGTCGCCGCCAGTTCCGCCATTTGTTGGCTCAGTTGGATTTGTCGGAACAAACGCAGACGGCACGCTGTCCGATCCGTTGCTGCAAGAGACGCTTGCAAACGCCAAAACAAAGGCCATAGTCGCAAAAAACAAAAATGCTTTTTTCATAGATACTTCCTCCAAAAAAGGCGTAAAAGCAAAATTTTACGCTAATTAAAGTAAGTAATTATAGCACTATACTTTTATAAAAGCAAGTTTAAAAGAAAAATACTCTAATAAGTGTATTATTTTTGCATGGGTTTTAGGGAAAATCTTAGAGACGAAATGGAATATCAGGGCCTTTCGGCGCGGGAACTTGCCGAAAAATCGGGCGTGGGCAAGCGCACGATTGACAATTACCTTATGTCCAACCCGCAGGAGCCTGGCGTTTACAACGCTCAAAAAATCGCCAAGGCGCTCAAAGTTTCCGTCGAATACCTTGTGACCGGCGCGGAGTACAAAAGCCCCGTCGCTCTCACCGGCGAACGCCTGGACTTCCTAAATTCCTTTGACGCCCTTCCCGTCGACGACCGCCTTTTAATCATGAATCTCATAAAAAAACTGCAGCCACATGACTAAATAGTAAACTTTACATTACATTTTTTGTAAATTTAACTTGACTTATTCAACGGCATGTTGTATACTATTCGCATGAACAAGACGCTTTGCAATCTTAGGATTCAGAACAATTATTCGCAGGCGGCGGTCGCTTCCTTTTTGGGAATCTCGCGGCAAATGTACATCAAGTACGAAAGCGGCGAGGCCGTTCCGCCCGTAAAAACCGTCGTCAACCTCGCCAATTTTTACCACGTTCCCTACGACGTTATTTTGGACGACAAATTCGCTTCCACGGAACAAGAGGAACACCCCGGCGCGACCTACGAAATAGAGCGCAAGGAGCCGGAAAGCCTCGCCGTCCATGATTCCGGCGCGCTTGCAAGCTCGGACTATTTGGCCGTTCGCCGAGCCCCTTCCTATTATCTTAACGCAATCCTTCAAATGCTCCCCAAGCTGGTCTACCAAGAGCAGCTAAAGGTGCTGGCAAAGATTTCCGGCATGGTACAAGCGGCCACGGAAGAAAAGCTCAAGCCCGACAAGCGCATGCAGGCGTATCAAAAGCTGGAAGATCTTGTAAAAAAATATCACCCAAATTCACATGGCCAAAAATGGACTAGGGAGGAACTATATGAAAGATAATCAGGTTAAGGCAGCCGAAGGCAAAGTCTTTTTTGACACAAATATTCTTGTGAAGACGCAATTGATTCCGGGAACGGAGTCATTTCAACTCAGTGCTTGCAGGAATTTTTCAACGTAGCGCAAAAAAAATTGAACATATCAAAGAAAGCCGCAAAGGAACTTGTCGAGTATTTCGCCAACAAACTCCCTGTGGTAGAAATCTCCGTTCCGTTGATTTTGTCCGCCGTAGACATAAGCATAAAAAGCCAGTTTTCCTTTTGGGATTCCTTGATACTTTCAGCGGCGGACGACACAGGCTGCGCCACAGTTTATTCCGAAGACCTAAACGACCAACAAATCATTGGCGGCGCCCGCATCCAAAACCCCTTCGCCGCTTAAAACGCGGCTGGGACCCGCCCTACTGTTTTTGGAATTATAATAAAATACAGGCATTAAAATAAAAACGCGGGCAAAATGGGGTGGGACGTAGAAAAAAAGACGTGGAAGGACCCGTCAGCAAGCGGCTTGGCCAAAGGCATCAAGCCGCGACGCGGCGACGGGAGGCTCCAAGGATTTTTTTCGTCGCTGGGACCCGCCCCATTTTGCCCGCGTTTTTGTTATTTCTTGAACTTTTTTCTATTATTTATTATAATTTTCCAATTGGAGTAATTTATGCCAAAAATAGAAGTTAACGAAAAATTATTTTTTGACGCTGTTGGAAAGCGATACGACTACGCCGCGCTGGAAGACGTTCTGCCATGCGCAAAGGCCGAACTTGACGAAAAGCCCGACACGACGCTCCCCGAAAACGAGCGCGCCATCAAAATCGAATTGAACGACACAAACCGCCCTGACCTTTGGTCCACAAACGGCGTCGCCCGCCAGCTTAAGCTTCACGCCGGCGGAAAGACAGCCGACTACTACAAATATATGTCCAACATGGGCAACGACCAGTACGGCGACCGCGTCGTAACAGTTGACCCGGAGCTAAAGGACGTGCGCCCCTACATGGTGGCCTTTATGATTTGCGGAAAGGCCATCGACGACCCAATGCTAAAGGACATTATTCAAACGCAGGAAAAACTCGCGTGGAACTTTGGCCGCAAGCGCAAGTCGATTTCGATGGGCGTTTACCGCGTTGACCAAATCAAGTTCCCGGTAAAATACCACGCCGTTGATCCGGACAAAACTTCCTTTGTTCCGCTTCAGTGCGACGCGCCGATGACTTGCCGCCAAATTTTGACCGACCATCCCAAGGGAAAAGACTTTGGCTGGATTTTAAAGGACTGCAAAAAATTCCCGCTTTTGTCGGACTCAAAGGACGAAGTTATGTCCATGGCTCCGATCATCAACAGCGCCACGCTCGGCGCGGTTCAGGTTGGCGACAAGGACTTGATGGTTGAGCTTACAGGCGACAACATGGAAGGCTTGATTTTGAGCGCCAACATCGTTGCCTGCGACTTTATCGATCAGGGCTACGACATTAAGCCGATTCTCGTCAAGCATCCCTACGACACAGGCTTTGGAAAGGACATTATGGTTCCCTTCTACTTCCAGCCCACGACAAAAGCAACGCTCAGCGCCGTCAACAAATTGCTCGGAAGCGACTTTGACATTAAGAAGGTAACCGACGCTCTCACCCGCATGGGAAGCAAGGTTGAGACAAAGCAAGTTGGCGACGACTGGGAAATCATTCTTAGCCCGGCGCCCTACCGCAACGACTTTTTGCACGAAGTTGATGTAATCGAAGACGTTATGATCGGCTGCGGAGTGAAGGACTTTGCCCCGCAAAAGCCCAACGCCTTTACAATCGGAAAGCTCAGCGACCTTACGGTTTATAGCCGCAAGACAAAAGAAATCATGGTGGGCCTCAACTACCAGGAAATGATTTTCAACTATCTTGGAAGCAAAAAGGACTACATCGAGCGCATGAACGTAAGCGCCGACAACGCGATTGAAGTGGCCAACCCGATGAGCGAAAACTACCAGTTTGTCCGCCCGTCAATCATTCCGTCGCTTTTGCGCGCCGAAGCCCAAAGCGCCAACGCGATTTTCCCCCACAAGATTTTTGAAATCGGAAAGGTCGCCTACATTTGCCCCGAAGAGAACACAGGCACCCGCACGCGCCAATCGCTCGGCTTTATCACCGCCGCGGCCAATGCCAACTTTAACAGCGCGGCCAGCGAAGTGTCGTCGCTCCTTTACTACCTTGACCATGAATACAAGGTTCAGGAAACCAGCGACCCCCGCTTTATTCCTGGCCGCCAAGCCGGCATTATGGTGGGCGGAAAGCAAGTCGGAATCTTTGGCGAGCTGCATCCGCAAGTCTTGGAAAACTGGTCTATCCAAGTTCCCTGCATCGCGGGCGAGCTTGACCTTGAGGAATTGATGTAAGCAATATTCTTTTGAAAGACTAAAAGGCGGACCGCGCAGGTCCGCTTTTTTTACGCCAAAAATCGTTTGCAAGACTAAAACTGCGGGCGCTTGGACTATTAGTCGATGGCGTTTTGGCCAATGCGCGCTACAATTTTTATTGGTGGGAAAATAAATAAAAAGGAGAAAAATTCTGAGCCAAACTAACAGGATTTCCTGTTTACATTCCCGTAAACCATTGGAGCCGCTTAAAGTTTTTGAGCGGCTCCAATTTTTTCCTAGCCCGCCTCGACAAGCTTTCTACAAACTCCTGCAAACCCTAAAGCCAAAATACGAGTGCCCGATGCCAGGATGCGCGTTGTGAAAGCGCCTGCAAAGGACGCAGTCGTAGGCGTTGTCAAACCAAGAGCCTCCGCGCAGGCATCGGTCGGCGCCAGTTTCCGGGCCGATGGGGTTTTTAATGGTTCCTTCCGCAAGGTGGTGGTCAATCCAATCGTAAATCCATTCCCAAACGTTTCCGGTCATATCGTAAAGGCCAAGCGCGTTGGGCTTCTTTAATCCAACTTCATGCGTCGATTTGTTTGAGTTGGCGCGGTACCAGCCGTAATCGTTCAAGTTGGCGTCGGTGAACACGTTGCCTTTTCTGTCAAGAACAATCTTTCCGCCCGCGCTGGCCGTTCCGGAAAAAGCGAAATTTCTTTTGTCAAAATTTTCTATTCCGCCGCGGGCCGCGTATTCCCATTCTGTTTCCGTCGGAAGCCGCCAGCCTTTTTTCTTTTGGTTGAAGAACGGAACGACGCGCTTTTTCATGTCATCCTCGCCATAAATTTTCTTGCAGGAGGAATTCGCGTAATAAACGCAGTCGGAATTTTTCATCGTCGCTTGCGTAAGCTTGTTGCAAAAGACAATTCCTTCAAACCAAGAAATTGTGTCCGCCGCGCGCAACGCGGTTGATTCGCCAGGAATTTCGTCCTTAAACAAGCAGGGGTTGTAGCCCATGACTTTTTCAAACAGTTCTTGCGTGACAGGATATTGCCCCATGCAAAAGGCGTTTAATATTATTTTTCGGTTTTCTACAAAAACTCCGCGCCATTCTTCTACGCTTTCCTTAAAAACAATCTTGTCCCAATAAGATCCGTCCGTAACATTCACCGTAGCCGTCTTTCCTTTTGGAATGACGACCGCGCAGCTTGTTTTGTTCAATTCCACATTGTCAAGAACAACATTCGCTCCGACATTCTCTCCGCCAGAACTGCACGACTCTGCAAAAAAAACGACGCAAAAGGCAAATGGAAAAATCACGGCCGCGCGAAAATTGGCGGCGAATCTAAAATGTTTTTTCATTTTTTCCTCCGCCGCCATTATAAAATCGAGTTTTTTCTGCTGTCAATTTACGATTTTGATGCATATTGCGCTGATATTGACACTAGCAAAACAATGCGGAGCGTTGTATAATGCCTTTATGGCAAACGAAATTTTTAACGACGACACAATTTATATAATCGATTCATACGGCCTGATTTACCGCTGCTACTTCGCCTTCATTTCTAGGCCGCTCACAGATTCCAACGGGCGCAACATCAGCGCCCTCTTTGGCTTTTTTAGGAACCTGCGCGCGATGATTGAGCATTACAAGCCCAAGACCTTGATCGCCGCCCTTGACTCAAAAGGAAAAACCTTCCGCCACGAAATGTATTCCGACTACAAGGCCACTCGCCCCAAAACTCCCGAAGACCTTCACGCGCAAATTCCATGGATTGAGGAAACTTTGGAAGCGCTTGGCGTTCCTTCTTTGCGGGTTGAAGGCTACGAGGCCGACGATGTCATCGCCACCGTCACGCGCAAAGCGGTGGAGCAAGGAAAAAGCGTCCGCATACTTTCGGGCGACAAGGACTTGATGCAATTGGTCGGCGAGCGCGTCCAAATCCTTAAGCCCGACCACGCCGACGTTTGGAAAGTCGTGGGAGCGGAAGGAGTGAAGGCCGAGTGGGGCGTGGAGCCGGAGCGCCTTTTGGACTTGCTTTCGCTTTACGGCGACACCGCGGACAACGTTCCCGGCGTAAAAGGCGTCGGCGTAAAAACCGCCTGCAAATTTTTGGACCAGTACGGCTCGCTCGAAGGCATTTACGAACACGCGGATGAAATAAAAGGCGCGATCGGACAAAAGATTCGCGACGGAAAAGACAGCGCCTTCTTTTCCAAAAAACTAATCACCCTTTGCGACACGGTTCCCGGAGATGAATTGGAAAACGTCGCGAAGACTCAATTCCACTACGCCGCCGCCGCCCAAAAATTAAAGAGCTACCAAGCCTTTCAGCCGGCCAAGCAATTCGCCGCGCTGGCGGTTGAGGCGGGCGAAAAAGTTTTGGACGACGCAAATGGCGCGGACGGACTTTTTGGCCAAGAAGGAGATTCCGAAAAAAACGGCTCCAGTTTTGGTCGCGCCGCAAGTTCTAGTAAAGAAAGCGTTTCCGCCTCGTCTGGCGCTTCTGGTCAGCCCGGCGATTCCGCGCAAGACCAAGACGTGCCCGCGCCGCTTCCCTTGCGCAAAAACGAGGGCGACTACAAACCCGTCACAAGCGCGGACGAGCTAAAAAAATTGGTGGACGGCATTCTTGCCTCGCCGCAAAAAATCGTCGCCCTGGACACCGAAACCGATTCCCTAAAAACGACAGAGGCGCAGCTTTTGGGCTTTAGCCTTTCCAACAAAAACGGCGCGGGCTGGTACATTCCTGTGGCCTCGCAAGACGACTCGCTCTTTGCAAGCGACGGCGTAAGCGTCGAAGACGCGGTAGAACAAATCTCACGCTTGTTCAAAGAATCGGATTGGACGCTCGTTCTCCACAACGCAAAGTTTGACTACGAAGTTTTGCGGACAGCGGGCTTGCGCGAGGACGATTGCAAGGCAAAGATTTTTGACACGATGATCGCCGCCTGGCTTTTGGATCCGGACAAAACCGGACACTCCCCATACTCGCTAGAAACGCTCGGCCAAACAAAGCTCGCGCTTGTCGGAATCGAATTCAAGGACTTGGTCGGCAAGGGACAAACCTTCCGCGACGTTCCGCTAGAAAAGGCCGTTCCTTACGCCGCCGAAGACGCAGACTTTACCTTCCAGCTTTACAAAATTTTTTACGACGAATTAAAGCAAAAGAATTTGCTGGAGCTTTTTGAAACAATCGAAATGCCGCTTATAAAAATTTTGGGCGAGATGGAATTGGCCGGCATCCACTTGGATTCGGCGGCGCTCGATTCCTACAACAAGGATTTGCAAAAAGAAATTTCAGCGGCGGAAAAAGAAATCTACAAAGAAGTCGGCCACGAATTCAACATCGCGTCGCCCAAACAATTGCAGGAAGTTTTGTTCACCGAGCGCGGCCTTCCGCATGGAAAGAAAACCAAGACCGGCTACTCAACCGACACAAGCGTTTTGGAAGAGCTTGCCGCGATGGACCCCGTTCCCGCAAAAATATTGAAGTACCGCGAACTTTCAAAGTTGCAGTCAACTTATGTCGACGCGCTTCCAAAACTGGCCGACAAGCAAGGCCGCGTCCACACTTCCTTCATGCAAACAGGAACGGCGACAGGCCGCCTTTCAAGCCGCGACCCCAACTTGCAAAACATTCCCGTGCGCAACGAGGCGGGACGAAAAATCCGTTCGGCCTTTACAGCCGTTCCGGGAACAGTATTGATAAGCGCCGACTATTCGCAAATCGAGCTTGTGGTCTTGGCGCACCTTTCGGGCGACCAAAACATGCGCGGCGCCTTTATCAACGGCGACGACGTTCACAAGGCCACGGCCTCGCTCATTTACGGCGTTCCCGCGGACCAAGTCACGCCCGAGATGCGCCGGACTGCAAAGACAATCAACTTTGGCGTGATTTACGGAATGAGCGCCTTCCGTCTTGCCGCGCAGCTTGGCATCCCAAGAACGCAGGCGCAGGGCTTTATCGACAATTACTTTAAGCAGTACGCCGCCATCAGCGCCTTTATCAACGACACGATTAAGGGAGCGGAAGAAAGCGGCCATGTCCAAACGATTATGGGCCGCCGCCGCCGCATAATGAACATCAACAGCAAAAATAAAATCGAAAAGGCCGCCGCCGAACGCGTAGCGGTGAACACGCCCGTCCAAGGCAGCGCCGCCGACATCGTAAAAAAAGCGATGCTAGACGTAAGCGCCGCGCTAAAGGAAACAAACAACGGAGCGCGCCTCTTGCTGCAAGTCCACGACGAACTTATTTTGGAATGTCCCGACAAGCCGGAAATTGTGGAGCAAACAATCGCGCTCCTCCGCCAAAAAATGGAAGGCGCGGTCAAGCTTTCAATTCCCCTCCGAGTGTCGATAGAACACGGAGCCAACTGGGGAGAGTTCCACTAATATGCAAAACACAACTTTTACAAAATGGGTCGCCTGCTGGGGCAACGCAACATCAATCACAGACCGAAAGGAAGCGGTCTACGCAAAAGACTTGACCTTGCGCTATCCAATCCGCGTGGTATTTTCCGGCAGCAAACTGCGCTTTAGGTTTTCCAACTTAACAGGAACTGAAGACGTTACAATAAGCAAGGCCTTTGTAGCGACGACAGACGGCGACTACGTTCCCGCAAAAATCACCCTAAACGGCAAAGACGAATTGCTTCTTCCCGCAGGAAAAGAAATCACTTCCGACGAAATCCCGCTCCAGATACAAGCCGGACAAACGATAGAAGTCTCGATGTACTTTGCCGGCTTTGCCCAAATGAACGCTGGAACAATCGTGACCGGCCCCCTTTCAAAAGGCCAGTACGCTTACGGCGACTTTGCCGGCCAAAAAGAGTTTCCGCAAAACTTGAGCCGCGCCACAAACTGTTTTTATTTTTTGAACACCGTCGACATTTTTACCAAAGAACAAAATCACGCGCTTGTGTGCTTTGGCGACTCAATCACCGCGCAATCTTGGCCTGACCATTTGGCGCAAAGGGCGTGGGACAAGGGCTTTCATGACGTGGCGATAATTCGCAGAGCTGTGTGCGGAACGCGAATCTTGCGCCAATACGATTGCATAACTTACGCGGCGTACGGCCTAAAGGGAGAGACTAGATTTCCGATAGAGCTGAATGTGGCCGGCGCTTCTGCGGTAATCATCCAGCACGGAATCAACGACATCATTCATCCTGTCGGAACGGAAGTCAACAAATTCCGTCCTTGGTCCGACCTTCCCACCGCAAGCGAAATGGAAAAAGGCGTAGAGGATTTTTACATAAGCCATGCGCGAAAGCTTGGCCTAAAAGTTTGGTCGGGAACCTTGCTGCCAATTTTTGGCTGGCGCACATACGCGCCCTTCCGCGACGAGCTAAGAAACGAGTTCAACAACTGGCTGAGAACGAGCGACAAATTTGACGGCTGCGTTGACTTTGACAAGGCCGTCCGCAACCCCCAAAAGCCTGAATCCTTCGCCGACGGCTTTGACAGCGGAGACCATCTCCACCCCAGCGAGGCCGCCTACAAGGCTATGGCGGACGCCGTTCCCGAAGAGTTGCTGTAACAAAAAAATTTGCCAAAATCTCCAATCTATGTTATAATAATAGATAGATATGGCAGAGGATTTTTCAGGACCTTCCAAGCCCAAGGCGGTTTGGGAGCCAGGCACATTGGACGCTACACGCAAGAACATCGGCGCAATTGACAAAGAAGAAGCCGCCCGCATGACAAAGGTTTTGGGCGGCGAAATCATGACCGAAAAATCTGTGCCCATCGACTACTCAAAGCTGCCCAAACGCGCTCCGAGCCACCGCGTTGTCCGGCCAACAAACGTGTCGGCGCAAATGTCAAAAAGCGCGCCGTCTTCTAGCGGGTCTTCTTCCGCTTCTAGCAAGGCGGAAAGCGAGCCTAAGCGCAAGGTCACCAAGGCGGCCAACCTTCCGCAAATATCTTCCAAAGACAACGCAAAAATCGACAAGCTGATGATGAGCGAAGCCTTTGCCATCAAGCCTAATTACGGCTTGTTCAACTTTCTAAAAAAATTGGCAAAAGACGGCTCGGAAAAAGTCATTCCGGAATTTGCCGAAATAACTTTAAAGGCGCACTTAGACCACATCAACGCTTTCATCACAATTATAAAAACCATAATCCAATATTCGCCGGACACATACAAAGCGCGCGTTCAAAACGAAACGGACATGAAATTCCGCCTCTTGCGCAAAGTTTCCGAATGGTCCACAAAAGACGCCAAGCTCGCTTACGTCAACCTTGAATCTTTGCAAGACGGCCCGGTCGTGGCTGACTTGGTTCCCTTTGTAAAATCGGTTTACCGAATGTTGATTACAATCCATTACATCGGCGAGCCGGCCGTCGTCAGGGCGATAAAAGACATTTACGCCGACTTGCTCCACTATCCCAACGCGGACAAAGACAAGTGCGCGCGCCTTGCAAAAGAGGCCATAACAGAATGGATGTATCTTTACGGCCAAATCATCAAGGGCCTTTACCCGCTTTTGATGCGAATGTGCGGAACCCCCTACGATGAATTTCCGCATTTCTTTGTGGCGCAAGTTTCTTCTATTTTGAATTTCCTCGGCTTAAAAAAATTCGACTTGCTCTTGCCGGAAAAGAAAGTTGATCCGGAAGAAGTTCGCAAGGCAAAGGAAGCGGAAGACAAGGCCAAAGAGGCGGAAGAAAAAAAGAAGGAGCAAGAAAAAGAGGCCGCCGCAAAAAATGAAATGGTAGAAAAAGGCCTGGCCCTTCTTGACCGCCTCTTCCCCGGCGCGGGTTTCAACAAGCTGGACACCTTCCCGGACATGTGGCCCTACTTTGATCCCCTATACGACTTTGACGAAGCCTACTTGATGCTCGCGCCCGAAAATCCTTTGCAAATCACAATCATTCTCTGCGAAATATTGCAAGACATTTTTAGGGCCTGCAACAAAATGCAGTTCTCTTTGGAATCAAATCCAAATTTCACTTCGCGGGAGGACAACTTTACAAAGGCGCTCAGCGAGTGGCCCGTTTACGTAGACACCCTCTTTAGCAGAGATTACGGCGAACAGTTAAAGCAGTTGGTCAACCAAACATACACGCAGGCCAACTACATCACCACCCGCGCCGGAAAAAAATGCGCCACCGACATTCTTTGGCTCACAAAATACAGCTTCCTTCCGCATTTTACTTTTGAGCAGCTTTTGCTGGAACGCCCCATCAACAACAACAAGTATTTGGCGCTTTTCATCAGAACCGCCTTCTTGCGCGACGCCTTCAACGATTTGGCAAAACAAATAGCGCAAGTGGAAAAAACAAGGGGCGCAGTGGGCGGCCTCAACAATCCTTGGGAACACTACAATTTTGAAATTGACTCGCCCATCTCAAAGCGAATGGACGTCATGCTCAACGCAAAGGACAAGAGCGCCAACACGCCGGCCAACAACGCCAACGTAATAAAATACATCGCGTGCATTGTCTCCGTCCTTGACTGGTGGATCAACTCGCGCGGCTCTCCGGCGTACAAAGCCGACTCGCGCAAAATCTACCGCACCGTTCCCGGCACGCAAGAACCGGCGTTCTCAATTGAGCCGCGCGACGACCAAGACGCGCTCTTTGCCGCCGCCATCCGCGCCGCCCTGCAGAAAAATGGCTAATCAGGCAGCGTCCGAAAGGACGCGGCGAAACCGCTCGGACGAGCAATTAAAGTTTTACAAACAAAAATACGAGCGGCTTAGCCTTCGTTTTCAAACGCGACCAAATGCTCTTGGCCGTACATTTTGCGCAGCTTGGGCTTTTCGATTTTGCCTGTGGGATTGCGCGGAACCGGCGCGAAAATGATTTTCTTTGGCCGCTTGTAGCGCGGCAATTCTTCGCAGAACTCGTTGATTTCGTCTTCCGTCGCGGTCATTCCTTCCTTTAATTGGATTACGGCGCCCGCGATTTCGCCCAAGCGCTTGTCGGGCAAACCGATGACGGCCACATCGTGAATCTTGTCGTTTTTGCGCAAAAAGTCTTCAATCTGGACTGGATACAAGTTTTCGCCGCCGCAAACGATGACGTCCTTGGCGCGGTCGACAAGGTAATAAAAGCCCTCTTCGTCTTGCATCGCGACGTCACCGGTGTCAAGCCATTCGCCGTGAAGCACTTCCGCCGTGGCCTCCGGGTTGTTAAAGTATTCCTTCATGACGCCGGGACCCTTTACGTAAAGAATGCCGGCCTTTCCGCGCTCAACTTCCTTGCCGGTCTCGTTGTCCACAATCTTGCATTCCCAGCCGTAGCCCGGAACGCCAATCGCGCCAACCTTGCGGACATTTTCCACTCCAAGGTGAACGCAGCCAGGACCGATGCTTTCGGACAAACCGTAGTTGGTGTCGTACTGGTGCTTGGGAAAATATTCCAGCCAATGCCTAACAAGGCTTGGCGGAACGGGCTGCGCGCCTATGTGCATGAGCCGCCACTGGGCAAGGTCGTAATCCGCCGCTTTTATTTTTCCGCTGTCCAAAGCGTCAAGGATGTCCTGCGCCCACGGAACCAAAAGCCAAACAATCGTGCATTTTTCGCGGCTAACAGTTCCCAAAATGTATTCCGGCTTGGTTCCCTTCAACAAGACGGCGCGGCTTCCCGACACCAGCGAGCCGAACCAGTGCATTTTGGCGCCAGTGTGGTAAAGCGGCGGAATGCACAAAAAGCAGTCCGAGCGGCTTGTAGAATGGTGGTTTTGCTCGACAAGCGCGGCGTGCATTAGGGCGCGCTGGGTGTGCAAAATCGCCTTGGGAAATCCCGTCGTTCCGCTGGAAAAATAAATGGCCGCGTCGTCGTCGTCCTTAAGTTCAATGCCAGGCGCCTTGCTCGAATAGTCGGCCACAAGCTCGCGATAACTTTCGGCAAAAGTCGGGCAGTTTTCGCCGACGTAAATCAAAAGGCGGCTCTTGTTGAGCTTTTCCTCAATCTGCTCAACACGGCCGATGAACTCCGGCCCAAAAAGCAAAATGTCAACTTCGGCCAATTCGGCGCAATACAAAATTTCGTCCGCGGAATACCTAAAATTCATCGGCACGACAATCGCGCCCGACTTTAGGATTCCAAAATAAATCGGAAGCCATTCCAAGCAGTTCATCATCAAAATGGCAACCTTGTCGCCGCGCTTGATTCCCCGCGCCAAAAGCATGTTGGCCATGCGGTTGGCCTTTTCGTCAAAAACCCGCCAAGTAATTTCGCGACGGTAAAAAGTCTTCTCCGTCGGCTGAATCAAGTCGTAGTCTTTCCAAGTGATTTTTCGGGTCTCTTCCTGTTCGGGGTTGACCTCCACGAGCGCCACTTCGTCGCCGTAAAGCCTGCGGTTCTTTTCCAAAAATTCAGTGATTGCCATTGCCTTCTCCAAAGTTGAATATACCATTGTAACACATAAACCGCGATTTTGCAAATTTATGGACTAATTCGCGCGTTTCTGCTAGAATATTTTTATGTTCTTAAAGTACTTTTGGATTTTCTTTATCAGCATGGTTCCCTTAATTGAGTTGCGCGGAGCGATTCCAGTGTCGCAAGCCTTGGGCCTGCCGATAATTCCTTCATACGCAATTTGCATAATCGGAAATATGCTTCCGGTTCCAATCATATATTTGTTCGCAAGAAAATTTTTGGAATGGGGCCAAGACAAAAAATTCATCGGCGGCGTCTGCCAATTTTTTTTGGTAAAGGGAAGCGACGCCGGAAAAAAACTGCAAGCCAAGGCCGGCCGCACTCTTTTTGTGGCGCTTTTTTTGTTTGTAGGAATTCCGATCCCCGGAACGGGAGCCTGGACCGGAACCTTGGCCGCAAGCCTTTTGGACATGGACTTTAAGGAAACGGTAATCGCCGTCACGCTCGGCGTCTTGCTTGCCGGCGTGATCATGATGGTCTTAAGCTTCGGCCTCTTCGGCGCCGTCCTCGGCAGTTGATTCAGATTCCGTTGGCGCGGCGTCTTCCTCAACCTTAAACAAGCCGATTTCGCCAGAAACACGCTCAATGCTGCCGCTGTTTTCTTTTGTAATGTTGTTCACTTGCTCCATTGAGCTGCTGATTTCGTTAACTCCAACGCTGATTTCATTCATCGCGGAATTAATTTGCTGAGTCACTGAAGCAAGCTTATCCATTTCAGCGAGCAACTTTTTCTTGCCGTCTTCCATGATTTCGGCGCTGTTTTTAACGTCGGCGGTAATCGTATTGATTTCGTTAACGGAATCAAGCACTTGCTCGCCGCCCTTTGTCTGCTCGTCCATCGCCGCCTTGATTTCGTTTTCCTGAATGCTGACGGTTTGCGTGTTGCTGAAAATCGTCTCGAATTGCGCCTGGGTCTGTGAAGCGTCTTGAACCATTGAATCGATTTGCTCGCGCATTCTCTTCATTACGTTGTTGATGTTCCTACCCTGCTTGTTGGAATCTTCCGCAAGCTTTCTGATTTCGTCGGCTACAACCGCAAAGCCCTTTCCGGCCTCGCCGGCGTGCGCGGCTTCGATGGCGGCGTTCATAGACAAAAGGTTTGTCTGGCGGGCGATGTTTTGGATAACCGCGCTGGCTTCGATAAGGCCGGCGGAATCTTCGGCAATCTTCTTTGTCATCTCAACGCTCTTGGAAACGATTTCCTTTCCGATGGCGGCGGAATCAGAAAGAAGCTGAACGCTCTGCGAGTTCTTGGCCAAAATGCTGTTGACCGAATTAATGTTGGCGACCATTTCCTCAACCGCGGCGGACGAGCGCGAAACGCTTTCGGCCTGCGCCTTGATGTTGTTGGTCAAGTTTTCAATGCTTTCGCTGATTTCGTTAAGCGTTACGTTGGCCTCTTGCACGCCGGTCGTTTGGTCGCCGACGTCATTTTTGATGCTTTCAATGTTAAAGCTGATTTCTTTTACGGCTCCGGCAACATCGTCCATGTTGCTGGAAAGGTTGCGGCCGATTGTCTGCATGTTGCCTGATTCCACGATTATTGACTTCATGGAATTGGCGATCTTTTCAATCGTAAGGTTAAAGTATTCAGAGAGGCGACCGATTTCATCGCGGGTTTTTACGGGCAAGCGAACGGTCAAGTCGCCGTCGCCTTCCGAAATGTTCTTAAGAATGCCGGTGATTTCGATAATCGGCTTAGTGAAGCTGCGCGCCATAAAGCTGGCGACCAAAATTGAAATTATAATGCCCAAAACCAAGGCGACGATTACCGCTTCGATAATCTTTGTCGTTCCGCCGTTGATTACGGACATCGGGATTACCAAAACATAGTCCAAAGAGTAATAGTCGTTTGACGAAGGAAGCGCGCGGATTTCGCACTTTGTTCCGTCAAGCATCTTGTCGCGGGAAGTGTTGTAAGCGCCGGGGCTAAAATTCTCCACGCTCTTTAGGCCGATGTCGTTGACCTTTTGAAAGGTCAATTCATCGCTAAAGGGGTTAAGCAAAACATTGCAGTCCTGGTCGACAAGAATGTATTTGATGTCGCCCATGCTGGTGGAATCTCCCAAAAGGATTCCAAAAAGGCGGGCGTCAACCTCATAAGCCGCGACGCCAATCGTGTCGCCGTATTCGTCCGTGATTGTTTTTGAGGCGGTGAAGGCAAGCTTGCCGTCAGGCATTTCGTGCAAAGTGGAGAACCTTGGCGTTCCATCGTAGTCAACCGCCTCGATGTACCAGTTTTCGTCGCGCGGATCGGCGGGCGCGTAGTCCTGCGGATAATAATATGACTCGCCGCTTTCCAAAGATATGGAAGCCGCTAATATTGTGTCGTTGTTTTCCACAAAATTGCTTTCGTATTCTATGACTCTTTCTTCCGCGTCGGGCTCGTTTTTAGCCATGACATAAGCGCCGCCTAATAAAGAAAGCTCCGCGTCCGAACCATTCAAAAAAGCGGAAATCGTAGTGTCGGTAAGGCGCATTATATTGCCCAAGTTTTCCGTAAACTGAATGTCGTTGACAGATTTTTCACGGATAAAAACCATGATTCCAAGCGCCATCAAAAGCGAAATAGTCATAAGGTTTATGCCCATGACGATTTTGCGAGCCAGAGTTTTCTCTTTTCTTTTATTGTTTTTTTGCGTAGTTTCCATAAAAAACCCTCTTTAAAGATACTGCGTTTATATCGCAATATTATAGCGCGCATATGGAAAATAATAAAGTATTATTGTAATTTTTTTAAACCTATGCTATTATATATGCATAGGCTGTCCAGCTCACAAAAAAATCCGCTGGATGCCAGGAGAAGAATTATGAAGAAAATTATTGCATTGCTTGCGGCGTGCGCCTTGTTTGCTTCTGTCGCTTTCGCAGAGGATGCGGCTTCCATCGTCCACAAGTCCGTCAGCATCACTCCGCCTGAATTCACTATCACAAACGTAAGCTTTCAGTTTTTTGACAAAAACGGAAAGCTTGAGCGCGACTTGGTTCTTGACCAGTACGGCCGCAACCGCGCGGATTTGGTAGAAACAGTTTTCGCCTTTACAGCCGACGCTGACATCAAAAACACCCGCTTGCTTCAGGCCGAAAAGAAAGGAAAGCAGGACGACAAATGGATTTTCTTGCCGTCAGTAGGAACCGCCCGCCGCGTTTCTTCAGCCGAACGCCAAAAGTCATTCGTAGGCTCTGAATTCGCCTATGACGACATGTCTTTGCGCGACGCCGCTTTGGACACTCACACAATGATCAACGAGAACGTTTCAAAGAAGGTTGCCGCCACAACTTACAACTGCTGGCAGATTGAGTCAGTTCCTATTAAAAAAGCCGACTCTGGCTACTCAAAGCGCGTCCAGTTCATCGACAAAGCCACTTATTTGCCTGTTTTCACCGAATTCTACGACCGCAAGGGCGCCCTTCTTAAGACTTGCGCCATTGAGGAAATCCGCACAGGCACAGGCGTAACGGGAAAGACTTATCCTATCCGCTGGAAAGTTCGCATGGAAAACAAGCAGAACGGCCGCACGACTTTGGTAACGCTCAGAAAGCAGACAATCGACAAGCAAGTTCCTGACAAGACATTCACTCAGGGCTGGCTCGTTTCCGGAAAATAATAAAAAAAACCGCGCTTCAGTTAGCGCGGTTTTTTTATGCCCTAGTTCACTTTCTTGACCACGACATTCTTAATCACAATGTCCGCCGTGGAGCCTTGGTTTCCCATGTTGAACTCAACGCGGCCCATCGCGTCCGTCTTGTCCTTCATCGTAAAGTTGAACGAAAAATGCTGTTCCTTTTTGGTAAGCTCAACCTTTGTGTCCTTAAAGTAGCGAATCCAGTTGCGTTCTGGAGCGGACACGGCGGCGAGCATAGTTCGCGGCACGGAAGCTTTTGCGTCAAACGAAAACTCGTATGTACAGCCTTCCTCAATCGGAATGCCTACATGGAAAACCTGGACGCTGTATTCAAGCGAGCCGGCCTTTTTGGTCTTAATCGTAAGAGCGCCGCCGCCGATTGTGGCCGAGCCTTCTCCGCCGCCAGCAGTGTAAAAGTCCCAGCCAGTTCCGTCGCTCATGTCCTCTTTTTCCGTAAACTTGGAATTTTGGACATAGTTTCCTTCCGCGTCAGGCTCGCGCAAAACAATGACCTTTTCGGGCATCGTTACGTTTTCGTCGTATTCCTTCTTTTGGTAGACGCGAACGTAGTCAACAATGAGCCGAGCGTTCTCGGCGAACTTGGCGTTCTTTTCGGGGTATCCGACCCATTCGCCGCCGACGGCAAGATTCAGGATGATGTAAAACTGCTTGTTAAAGGGCGCGGGATAAGGACGCCCGTCTCCGTTGGCGCGGGGCCTGGTGAACCATTCGTTGGTCTTGTAGTAAAGTTTTCCGTCGATGTACCAGCGGAATTCGCCAGGATCCCATTCCAAGGCGTAAACATGGAATTCCTTGGAAAAGTCGCCTTGCTCAAGGGTGTATTTTCCCTGCTGCTGCGTATGCGGCTCGCCGTAGTGAATCGTTCCAAAAACGCGATTTGTTTCGTCGCCCAAAACTTCCATGATGTCAATCTCGCCGCATCGGGGCCAGGGGCCGTAATAGCCTTCGCTTGACGGCATCATCCAAAAGGCCGGCAAAAAACCTTTTCCGCTTGGAACCTTTAGGCGCGCCTCAAAGCGGCCGTATTTAAACACATGCTTTCCAAATGTGTTGATTCTTCCGGAAGTGTATTCGTTGGTCTTTTTGTTCTTGAGCGCCTGGATTACAAGGCATCCGTCCTTGACGTAAGTGTTTTCTGTCGAAGTTCCGTAGCTTTGCAATTCTTTGTTCACCCAACCGGCCTCATGGATTTCGTACTTCCAGTTGTTCATGTTAAGCTCGTCGCCGTCAAAGTTTTCTTCCCATACCAAGTCCGCGTCGGTGTAAAGGTCGCTCTGCAATGCCGGAGCGGGCGTTGTCGGCGCGATGACGTCCTTTTTAGAACAGCCCGCCAAAAACAAGGCCGCAAGGGCCAAAAGCGGCGCCGCCGCGATAAGTTTTTTCATAATGATTCCTCCATAACCTTCATTGTAGCGAAAAAAGGCCGCCCCAGGTTGTTGGAGCGGCTCTTTGCCTGGCGTTTAAGGCCTGTTATTTCTTTCCTGTCTTAAAACCGGTTTTTTCCAAGGTAAGCTTGCTGTTTATCTTGTCGTCGTACATGAGCTGGACAGAAACGGCTGACACGGGCTTGTTTACAACGGTATAAGTCAATGTTCCTTCAAACGGAGTCTTGGCCTTGATGTCCGTCACAGCCTGGTTTTCGTCAGAAATAGGAGTCCACCATTTTGCGGCTTCCGAGTTGTCGATCACCATCATTTGCAATGTGGGAAGGTCGACGTTGCTTGTAAATTTAAAGTGGACTTCTATTTTGTCGCCCGGCTCGGGGAAATTTCCAGTGAAATATTTTGTGAATGTCGGCGGATTTGTGTTTTGGTAGTTAGGGCCATATTGGTTCTTTCCGATTGTAACTACCTTGCCGTTAGTGGTTTCGGCCAAATCGATGATGTAGGTCTTTTCCGCGAAAACCGCGCCCAAAGCCAAGACAAAAATTGCCGCCGTCAAAAGTAATTTTTTCATAAAACGCTCCTTAATTATATTTTATTTTATCTATTTTAGCGCGCTTTTCGCGATTTTGCAAATTTCTTGATAACAAAAAATTTAAATTAAATTTTTAAAAAGCGCTTGACGAAAACTCCCAAGCGCCTTATAGTATGTTTATCCGTTCAAATATTTGAACGGATAAACATACTTCATTTGGACGGAGTTTTTATGAGAAACTTTCTAAAACATCCAAAGCTGATTGTTCTCCTTTGTTTTGCGATAACAGTCGCTTTAGCCACCCCCTTAGTTTCAGTGTCCATAGAAAACACTGTTCGCCGCTACATGCCGCCTAAGAGCGATTCTTACACCCGCCTGATTGGAACCGAAGAGCAGTTCGGCAGCATGATTTCCATCGGAATTTCGCTGGAAACGGACAACGAGACGATTTTGACCGCGGAATACATCGACGTAATCCGCCAAATCACTGACCAAATCGACTCGCTCGAAGGCATCAAGTCAATCAATTCAATTTCAAAGATTGACTATGTTTACTCCCTTGACGGAGGCCTCGCCGCCGGCCAGCTGGTTGACGACAACTACACCGGAAGCAAAGCCGACATTCAAGCGGTCAAGCAAAAAATCATCGACTGGCAGGACATGTACAACCGCGTCATCATCGACGACGACTTCCAAGCCGCCCAGATTGCGGCCACGGTCGACCCGGAATTCGGCTCAACCCAGCAAATCGAGCTTTTGCATAAAATCCAAAAAATCGCCTACGACGCGATTGAGGGCCACAACCTTGAGGTTCGCTTCTACGGCGACCCGGTTTTGAGCGACAACGCCTCGGACTACATGATCCACGACTTGCTCACGCTCATTCCTCTTGTAACGCTCGTCGTTCTTCTTTCGCTTTACTTCTCTTTCCATACATTCTCAGGAACCTTGCTGCCCCTCATCTCGGTTTTGATGTCAACGATTTGGTCTTGCGGAATAATGGACTTGCTCAACATCACCTTTACAATCGTGGCCAGCGTAATTCCCGTCTGTTTGATTGCCTGCGGTTCCGCCTACGGAATCCATGTCATCACCCATTACGAGGCCGCCGTCAAAAAGATTGAAGGCGAAATCACAAAAGAAAAGCACTTGGACGCCATTTGCGCGGGATTGAAGGACGTTTGGGTCGCGGTTTTGTTGGCCGCCGTCACGACAATCGCCGGCTTCATTTCTCTTGTAACAAGCCCCATCGAGCCGCTCAAGAGCTTCGCGATTTTCTCAGCCGCCGGCGTCGCTTTCTCATTGCTCATTTCCGTAACATTCATTCCGGCCGCCCTTTCATTGCGCCCGCTCAACCGCGTCGGAAAACACCGCTTCAGCCAGCTTTCGGACAAAATCAAGGCCAAAGTCCTAAGAGAGCGCGAGCGTCTCGGAGGCCACAAGGACGAGGCCCGCGGCCGCACATTGTACAGCATTTACCACTTCTGCGCCGGCACAAAGCCCCGCTTGGTGATTTTCTCAGTCTTGATTTGCTTGTTCTCCTTCCTTGGCGTCAAGCAATTGGTAATCAACACGGCCTTGGTCGACTACTTCCCGCCCACCAGCAAATTCCGCGAGGACATCAAATTTGTCGACGAAACCTTCGCCGGAACCAACGACGTTTACTTTGTAATCAGCGGCCAGGAAAAGGGCGACATGACAAAGCCCGAAATCCTCAAGGCGGTTGACGACTTGCAAAACCACTTGTTGGACGACTATCCGGAACAAATCGGAAAAGCCGTTTCGTTCACAACTTTCATCAAGAGAATGAACCAAGTAATGCACGCTCCTATGCTGGCCGCTTCTTCCGACAGCGCGGAGGATTTTGCCGCCGCGGACTCAGGCTCCTACGCCGAAGACGATTGGGGCGATTCCGGCGATGACTGGGGAGACTCATCCGGCGACGAATGGGCCGACGCCGGCGACGACTGGGGAGACTCGGCCGCCGATGACAGCGCCGAAGCCGCCGCTCCGACAAAAGAATGGGTTGACCCGAACATCCAGCACGCAAAGGACTTGCAGCAGCAGGTAACAGTCCAGCAAGCCTTGGAAATGTTCGCCACAGCCTACACGGCGGCCGGCGGAAAGAACGCCACCGTCGAAGGAATGGTTACAGAGCTTGAAAGGCTTTTCAACTTCAACGGCATAGACTACTACGAAGTTCCTTACGACTTGGACAAATATCCCGCCGCCACCCGCGAAGGCTTGGCCAACCTCGTAAGCCAGTACTTGCTTCTTTACAGCGGCTCGCTTGACAGATTCAGCGACGACCAGCTTGCGCCAAAGACAATCCGCATGCAGGTTCAGCTTAGATGCCACGACACCCACAAAATCAAGGAAATCATCCAAGAGGCGCAGGATTACGCAAAAGCCAACTTCCCTGTAGGCTACACATTGGTTCCTACAGGAAACGGCGAAATGGAAGTTTCCATGACCGACATGGTAATCTCAAGCCAAGTCACCAGCATCTTGTTCTCAATCTTCATGGTCTTTGTAATCATCGCGGTTTCATTCAAGTCGCCGGTAGCCGGCTTGCTTGGAGCGGTGCCGCTGGCATTTACAATCATCCTCAACTTTATGACGATGGGCTTTACTGGCATCCAGCTTGACTTGGTTACCAGCATTATCGCCAGCGTTGCGATCGGCGTAGGCATCGACTACACGATTCACTTTATGGAAAGCTACAAGGCTGAGCGCGCCAAGAGCGACAACGTTGAGGAAGTCACGATGAGAACCTTTGCCGTAAGCGGCTTGGGAATCGTAACCAACGCGCTTGCCGTAGGCTTGGGCTTCTTGGTTTTGCTCTTCTCAAAGTTCCAGATTCTAAGATGCATCGGCTTGCTGGTCGCTATCGTAATGTTCTCCAGCTCTTTCTTGGCAATGACGGTAATCCCCGGCGTTCTCAACGCCTTCGATCCCAAGTTCATCAGGCCAAAGGAAGAGAAAAAGAACTAATATTGTAATGTCATTCCGCCGCTTTTAAAAAGCTGGCGGAAAAACTTAAATAAACTATTTACCTTAGGAGGGTAGATTTATGAAAATGACAAAAATTATCGTAGCGGCCGCCGCCGCTCTCACAGTTGGAACAATGGCTTTCGCCCTTGACGGAAGAACAGTAATGCAGAACGCCGACGACGTCAAAAAGCCGGCCTTCACTCGCGCGCAGGTTCAGATGATTTTGATTGAAAAGAGCGGCGCCAAGGAAGTCCGCGTAATCGACGAATGGGGAAAGAACGAGGGCGGCCTTTCAACGGTCGTAATGCAGTTCAACACTCCCGCCAGCGTAAAGGGAACCCGCTTTAGCCAAAAGGAAAACGCTTCCGGCCCGGACACAAAGTTCATCTTCTTGCCTGACGTCGGAACAGTCCGCCCGGTTGCCGCCAGCCAAGGCTCAAGCTCATTCATGGGAAGCGACGCCACATACGACGACATGTCAACACGCGCCGTGGACGCCGACACCCACGAATTGCTGGCCGAAACGGAAGCCAAGAACGGATTCGCCAACTGCGCCAAAGTAAAGTCAACTCCCAAAGACCTCAAGGAAGCCCAGTACGCCTACCGCATCTCTTGGGTAGACAAAGACACTTGGGTTCCGGTTTACGTTGAGATGTACAGCAAGAAGACAGGAAAGATTTGCAAGACATTGGAAGTAAAGGCTCTTAAGGTAATCAAGGGCTACCCCACTCCGCTCGTCAACGAAATGACAAACCTTGAGACCGGCCACAAGACACAGCTTGTAATGAGCGAAGAGCGCCTCAAGTTTGACGAGCCGATCAACCCCGCTTACTTCAGCAAGGGCTTCTTGCAGAACGGAAAAGTTTCAAAGTAGGAACGTCATTAGGCGCGGTTTTTTCCGCGCCATTTGCAATATAGCCACAAAAACGCTATAATTTTTATATTGTAAAAAAGTCAAAATCTACACTACAGTTAAAGGAGATGATTATGACTGTATGCAAAAAGATTTTTGCCGTAAGCTTGGCCTGCGCCTTGTTGGCGGCGAACGTTTACGCCCAGGACGATTGGGGAAGCGACGGCATCGCCGAAGAAACTTCCGAGCCAACATTTTGGGACAGGTTCAAGATTAGCGGCGACGCCACATTGGCCGGCCGCGCCTACTTTGACAGCGACAAGGCTAGTTCTACAGAAGTGAACGTCATTCCTCGCTTTAAGCTTGGCTTTGACTACGAAGGAAACGCCACAAAATTCAGCTCAAAAATTCGCCTTGACGAGCAGACATTGCGCTACGACAACGAGATGATTCTTGACGAATTTAGCGCCGACTTGTTCGTTGGCAACTGGGTTTTGAGCGCCGGAAAGATGAAAGTCGTTTGGGGAAAAGGCGACAAGCTTCATGTGCTTGACAACTTCAACTCAAACAACTACTACGACTTCTTGATTCCCGACTACCTTGACCGCCGCAACTCAGAGTACATGTTCCGCGCGCAGTACAACAGCCCGCTCGGCTTCCGCATTGAAGGAATTTACACTCCGATTATGCACGCAGAAACTTACGCGCAAAAAGGCCCTTGGGTTCCAGAAAAAGTTAACACACTAAAATCTACTATTGGATCATTTCCTTTAACTATAAATAGCTACGAGGACTTGATAAAGGCCGCCTCTAAACAAGACGACCTTTATCCCAACACACATAAACTTGACTACGGCCAGTTTGGCGGCTATTTCAACTTCACTCTAGGCCTCTTTGACTTTGGCGTTTCTTACTACAATGGCCGCTACAAGCAGGTTTCGGCTGATGTTTCAGGAGTAATTTACGCTGGTATCGCAAAACAATACCCGACATTCGCGCCTTATGTAGCTTCATTTATCAAAATGCCTACTCTTGAATATGACAAAGTTCAATCATTTGGCCTCGACATGCAGACAGCGCTTGGACCTTTCACAGTCCGCGCGGAAGGCGTTTACAACATGACAAAAGATTTCGATGGCAGCGACCCGTGGATACACAACAACAGCATCGGCTACCTCTTTGGCTTTGACGTAAGCCTTCCGATTCACAACGTGACATTGAACGTTCAGGGAACAGGAAACATGATTTTAAAAAAGGGTGAAATCAGCGACTACAAACTTCCCGCTACATTGGCTGCCGCTTCCGGCATGAAATCTGTTCCTAATACAAAGGAATATGACGTTGACTACGACCCCACAGGCTGCTACACAAACCACAAAATTGTCGTCCAGTTGCAGGACACATTCTATTACGAGAAAATCACCGCGACTATCAAAGCTATTTACGGCATCGAACGATATGACTTGCTTGTCATGCCCGAACTTTCGTTCAAGGTCCGCGACGGCTGGAAAGTCACAGGCAGCGGCTTGATTATTCACAACTTTGACAAAGACGAAAACAGCGAATTCAAGGGCTGGCTTGACAACAGCTTTGTGCAGTTGGCCGTCAACTACACATTCTAATTTTTCGCAGGCGACTTATGAATCAGGAAGAAGAACTTTTAACTTTGTTCAAAAATGTAAATGATTTTATTCCCATTTTTCAGGCTCTTGCTGATTCAGAGCGCCTGTTGATTCTGCTAAAGCTCTTTTACGCCGGTTCCAAAGGAAAGAACGTGACTGAGCTTAGCGGAAAAACCCGCCTTTCGCGCCCGGCCGTAAGCCACCACCTAAAGGTGCTTAAGGCCGCGCGCATCATCAATTCCCGCAAAGACGGAACGCAAGTCTATTATTCGTTGGACGCCAAAGACAAAATCGCAAAGATTGAAAACTTGGTCAATGTTTTGCTTCAACACCTAAAGACTATTGACGCAAACCAAGACGAGGTTATAGAAGACGCGGCCTTGGAGAGCTTGGTCGCCAAAGCCCGCGACATGATAAAATCCGCTTAAAGTCCGGTTCCTTCGTCAATGCCCATCATAATGTTAAGGCACTGAACCGCGGCGCCGCTGGCTCCCTTTCCCAAATTGTCAAAGCGCGAGCACAAGCAAATTCTGTCGTCGTTTCCATAAACAAAAATCTGCATGTTGTTGGTTCCGCTCAAACTGTTGGCTGGAATAAAGGCTTCGGGCAAAACGCCCTCGCCCATCAGCGGCGCCACTTTCACAAAACGGCTTCCTTCGTAGTGAGCCGCCAATTCGTCGCGGATTTGCGCCGCGCCCATTTTTTTGGCAAGCAAGCGCGCGTGCAAAGGCACTGTCACCGTCATTCCGCAAAAGTAATCGCAAACATAAGGATTAAAGACCGGCTCATAAGCAAGACCGCAAACCGCCTTCATCTCCGGCAAATGCTTGTGCGTTTGCGTGAGCGCGTATTGGCGCGGCGAGTCAAGCTCAGGATTGCGGCCCGGATCCTCGTATTGGGCTATGGCTTTTTTTCCGGCGCCGCTGTAACCGCTCACGGCGTGGCAAACCAAGGGATAGTCGGGCGCGATGATTCCATGCTGGACAAGCGGGTAAACCAAGCTGATAAAGCCGCTCGCGTAGCAGCCCGGAACGGCGACGCGCTTGGAAGAAACGATTTTGGCGCGGTGTTCCGCCGACAATTCAGGAAAGCCGTAAGCCCAATCGGGATTGGTTCTGTGCGCTGTCGAAGCGTCGATAATGCGGGTGTTGGGATTCGAGCAAAGACTTACGGCCTCGATTGACGCGGCGTCGGGCAAGCACAAAAAGGTAAAGTCCGAGCTGTTTATGCATTCGGCGCGGGCGGCTGGATCCTTGCGTTTGTCTTCGTCAATAAGAATAAGCTCGATGTCTTTGCGGCCGGCGAAGCGCTCGTATATTTTAAGGCCTGTCGTGCCTTCCTTTCCGTCAATAAAAATTTTGTACGCCATAATTTTTTCCTCGCTCGTATATTATCAATTTAAAACAAATTGTTCAACAAAGTCCGCGATTCCGTCTTGGTCGTTTGTCCGGCGGGTCACATAGGCGGCCGCCTTTTGTATTTCTTCCAAGCCGTTCGACATGCCGACGGAAAGCCCGCACTTTACAATCATAGTCTCGTCGTTCATGCTGTCGCCAAAAGCCATCACTTTCTTCATGTCGATTGCAAGGCGGCCGCACAAAAATTCCAGGGCCTCTCCCTTTCCGCAGTTTACAGGAAGGATTTCCAAAAAGTACGGCTTGCTTATCAATGCGACGGCGCGGCCTTCAAAGCGCGCGGCCAGCTCATTTTGCAAGCCGACCAAAATTTTTGGGTCGCCGGGAATCATCATCTTTGCAAAACCGGCGGCCAAAAAATTTTCAAAGTCGGGAACGATTTCCGAAGGAACGCCGGTAAGCTTGGAATCCATTCTTGTGTACTCGTTGTCAACGTTTGCGTAAACCATGGAGCTGCTGTAAACCTGGCACGGAAGGCCAACCTTGTCCGCCGCCTTCATCGCTTCTACCAAAACATCTCCGCTTACCTTGGCCGAATATATTTCTTGGCGCAGGTGCAAGTCAACCACAACCGAACCGTTTGACGCCACCGCGTAACGGCCTTGCTCGGTTCCCGCCACATCCAGGCGGCGGACAAAGGGCAAAATCGCGCTCGGCGACCTGCCGGAACAAATGGCGATGTAAATTCCTTGGGCGGCGGCTTTTTTTATAACTTCCACCGTTCTGTCGGAAATCAAAAGCTTGTCATTTAAAAGGCTGTCGTCCAAATCCAGCGCCATCAATTTTGGAGCGATTTTGCCGTCGGGAAGTTTTTGCAATTCTTACCTCTTTTCGCGGCCGGTGTCGCGAATCACGCCGGGAATGTATTCCGGGTCTTTTGCGCGGACAATCGTTCCGGCCTGCAGCTCGTATTTTGTGTAAATGACGCAGTCGTGGCCGTCGCACGCCCAAGAAAGCTCTAGTCCTGTCTCCGATTCCACAAAAAACCACGAATCTTTTTCGCTTACAACAGCGGTGACGTCCGGGCTTACAAATTCAATCTCTTGTCCGGCCTTGACCATGTTCATCGGCTGGTATTGATAGGCCTTCCATCCGTCGCGGGCTTGAACAGCGGGCGGCGCCTTTTCGGGATGCTTTTTATAGTCGGCCAAGCGCGCCTCGCGGGCGGCAGGATGCATTGAGTCTAATTCAATTTGACGCAATTTAATTGTATCATCGCCTTTTTGTAAAAGCGCGTGGACTTCGTCGTCAGACAAGCGCCGGCCGATTGTTGCCGCCAAATCGTAGGGGCTGTCGCTCGCGCCGCAGGTCGTCTCGTTGGCGTCGGCCGCGTTGTAGTAAAAGCCGGTTGTCGATTCGCGATGGGCCACGTTCTCCAATTCCGCCACAAAGGGAGCGGCTTCTTCTTGGCTGATTTTTCCTTCAAGCGCGTCCAAGGCCTTGCGGTAGGCGCGGGTGACCAAGGCCACGTAATAAAGGCTTTTCATTCGGCCTTCGATTTTTAGGGAATCGACGCCGGCGGCCTTAAGGTCGGCCAAATGCTCTATCATTCGCAAGTCTTTGCTTGAAAGAATCGCGGTATAGTCCTCGCCTTCAAAAATAGGAAGGTATTCTCCGGGGCGGCTGGCTTCTTCCAAGACAAGGCCGCCGCTTTGGGCGATCCTTTTTGCGTCGGCTTCCGACAAGCCGGCGTTTGTGTTCACGTTAAAATTCCACCTGCAGGCGTGGGAACAGAGGCCGCCCTGCGCGCTGCGGTTGGTCAAATAGGCGCTCATAAGGCAGCGGCCGGCGTAGGCTATGCACATCGCTCCGTGGACAAAAACTTCCAGCTCCATGTCGGGAACAGCGTCTTTGATTTGGCGTATTTCCGTCAAGCCAGCCTCGCGACCAAGAACCACGCGGCTAAAGCCCATCGACTTGTACATTTTGACGGCCTCGCGGTTTACGCAAGAAGCCTGGGTGCTAAGGTGCAGCGCCGCGTTTGGAAAATGCTTTTGCAGTATCGGAACTATTCCCAAATCCTGGACGATAAAGGCGTCGATCGGGTATTGCTTAAAATAGTCCACGCTGGCCAAAAGATTGTCTATGTCCTTGTTGTGGAAGATTATGTTAAGGGCGCAGTGAAGCTTTTTTTGCGGGAACTGTTTTTTCAGCGCGTTGACCCTTTCTATATCGTCCTCATAAAAATTGTCAGCCTTGGCCCGCAGAGAAAACTTTTTTAGGCCGATGTATGCGGCGTCGGCTCCGTAAGCGTAGGCGTAATAAAGTTTTTGCGCGTTTCCCGCCGGGCTCAGCAGTTCCATAAATCGTTAGGCCTCTACGGTCACGCCGCTTTCCAAAGCGGGCGAACGGGTCAAAGTTTGCTCGTCGGCGGCTTCCCGTTGGAAGGTGACAAGCTTTCCCACGCGCTCCACGGCCAAATGGGAATCGGCCAAATATTCGTCGGCCATTTGGAACATGAACATCATGTTTGGCCAAATGTCAAGCTCGCAAACGTTTCCGGCCTTTTTTAATATTTGCTGGAAGGTTTTGGCGTCTTCCAAAAGAATTTCTTTTTCGCCCATTTGAATGAAGACCGGCGGAAAATTTTCCAGCGCCTCTTCCCCGATATACATCGGAGAAACCATCGGGTTTTCCAAATTGCCGGAATATGTGTAAATGTCTCCGCTGCGGCGCAAAACCTCGGAAGACATGATTTCGTCGCGCGCCTTTTTGTTTTTTATCAAGGCGGAATTTGGCGAAAGGCTCAGCCAAGGCGAAAAGAAAATCACTTGCTTTATACAGGAACGATAGCGCTCGCGCAAAGACAAAATCAAGGCCATAGCCTGGCTGGCCCCCGATCCGTCGGCGGCTATGATTATTTCCGGCGACAATTGCTTTCCTTCAACAGAGTCCAAAGAACAAGCCACTTGCTCCTCTGTAAACACATTCCTAAAAACCGCCTGCAAGTCCTCCACGGCCGCAGGAAAAGCGTAAGCCGGAGCGAGCCTGTATTCCGGCACGACAATCCTGCAAGACGTGGCCGCGGCCAAACTGGCGCAAAATTCCCGCCAAGCGCGCCTTGAGCCGCCCACAAAACTTCCTCCGTGGACATAAATCATGATTCTGTGCAAGGAATACATTTCGGGAATCAGCACGTCACATTGAATGTTGGCGTAATTCTGTTCCGAGCGCTCAACATGGTTGGGCAATATGGAACAAGAAAATCGTTGGTCTATGTTTTTTCTAAAATCTTCAACCTGTTGCTTGGCTGAATAAGCGAGAACCCGCAGTTTTTTCACGGCGGATTTTCTGTCGTCGGACTTGTTCATAATTTCTCCATTGTAGCGCATTTTATGAGCTTTTGCAAACGCTTGACAACACCAAGACTTTTTTTATATCCTTTTTACAGGAGGAACAAAATGAAAAAACATTTATTGTTAAGCGTCGCGCTTTCATTGGCGTTGACCGCGCCGTTGTTTTGCAAAAGCGTTCAAGAGCCGGAAACCGCTCCAGAACTTGAAGGTTCGGAAAAAACAGTCATCATTGACGCTTCAAGCGTGATGAAACGATTTGACGACAACGTCAGGCTTATAAGCGGAATTGACGGAAACCACTCTTTTTTGATTCGTTACTATAACGCCAAAAAAGCGGAATGGCGTCTTTTGGGAACCGCAAAGCTTTTAAGATTTGCGGACACATGCTTTGTCGATTCAGATTCCAGCATAGGAAAAAGGCGCTGGATCGCCATCACTTCCGACATAGCTTCGGAATGTAAATTTGAAGTGGGCGCGTCTCACAACGACCTTTACATTTATGTATATCCAAAAGAAGACGGCGTAAGCCAAGAAACAAAAAACAACGCCGTCGTTCTTGACGCAAGCCAAGTTTCCGGAAGCTTTTCGGACAATGTTATACTTCGCAACAAAACACTAAATTCGTCGGAATCATTCACCGTCTACGCTTTTTCCGACCAGAACGGATATTGGTCAAAAGTGGGATACGCCGACTTTACTCTCATTTACAACAAAGAAGACGGCGAAGTGAACATCGACGCGCCCTTTGAAAGAGTCGCCAATTTTAGATATTTTGCCGTCGTGGCAAAAAGCGGAAAAGCTTATTCATACACAGCCAAAAAAGGCAGCAACGACTTTATAATAACTGCAAGCGAAAAATAAGCGCCGTCCTGCGACAATATGTATTTTTGAACCCGCCTTTTTTGGCGGGTTTTTTTTGTCCATAAAAGCAAAGCAAAGAATAGGCGGCGGGCTAACTACCATTCGTTTTGCATTTCATTTACGACCGTTTGTTAGTTTTACATATGCTTTTATAAAAAAATAACCGCCTTAAACGCCCGCCTCTTATTGTTTCACGTGAAACAAAATTGTCCTGCCGCTGTCCTTAGATTTGGGCAAAACCATTTCGTCGCTTTCCACCGATTGTGGAAAACTTGTTGATTTTGTGGAAAAGTAAAAACGTCTATTTTACCCATTGTTTCACGTGAAACATAAAACACTGATTTGGACCAAACCATACACCGCTAGAAAAAGTTTCACGTGAAACAAACCACATGCGAAAAAAATTGAAAATGCCTGTACAAATCACTTTTCCACAAATTGTGGAAAACTTGTTAAAAGTGTGGAAAAATTAGACAGACCTCATTAGTCTTTTAGGAACGAAAAAAAGGCGACCTTCTCATATCAAAAAGCCGCCCCATTAAATGTTGTTTCACGTGAAACAAAAAACCGAGGAGCAAGTCCTCGGTCGCCTGATGTGTATTTGTTTGCGCAGACGAATCTGCATCCCCTCGAAAAAAAGTATATAACAAAAAACTTATTTTGTCATTAAAAATTTACAAAAATTTTGTTATATTTTTGCAAATTTTTTATCCTTTCCTTGTCATATGTAACTCTTTATATTACAAAGAAATAGAGACTATCTCTTTGTAATATAGGGATTTAAATCACTTTTCGCCGTCATCCTGCGGAATCTTGTCCACGCCGACCAAGAAGTCCGGATCCGAAATCTTTACGACCTTAACTCCGGTCGAGCCGGTTCCCTGCTGGTTGATCGTGCTGGCGCTTACGCGCAAGGTCTTTCCTTGGCTGGTCATGCAAACAACCTCGTCGCTGTCTTTGACAGAAAGCAAGCCGATGATTTCTCCGCGCTCGCCTGTGTTGCCAAAAATCTTTTGTCCGCCGGTGCCTCGTCCGTGAGGCTTAAAGTCTTCAAAGGCGACGCGCTTTCCGTAGCCCTTTTCGGTCAAAAGCAAAATGCTTTCGCCTTCGGTATAGGTGATGGCGCCGCTTACTTCGTCGCCTTCGCTAAGCTTCATGCCCTTAATGCCGCAGCTGGCTCGGCCCATTTCGCGAACGTCGGCTTCGCTAAAGCGCAAGGCCTTTCCGTTGCGTGAAATCAAGAAGATGTCGGACTTTCCTTGGGTCGGAATCGCGCTTACAAGCTTGTCGCCTTCCTTGAGCTTTAGGCCGATGATGCCTTTTACGCGGGCGTTGGCGAACTCGCTTGTTTGGACTTTTTTTACAACGCCGCTGGCAGTAGTCATGAACAAGAAGTTTTCCTCTGAGAATTCATGGAGCGGAACGACCGTCGTGATTTCCTCGTCGGCGCCAATCGCGATGAGGCTTTTTATGTGGGTTCCGCGACTGTTCTTTGAAAGCTCAGGAATTTCGTGGGCCTTGATCCAATAGGCGCGTCCCAAGTTGGAAACGAACAATATGTAGTCATGCGTGCTTCCGATGAACAAGTGGTTCACATAATCGTCTTCGACGAGCGTGGCGCTGTTGCTTCCAGTTCCACCCCTGCCCTGCTTTTTGTAGCTTGTGACGGACACACGCTTGACGTAACCGAGCTTTGAAATCATCACGACAACGTCTTCTTCCTTTATCAAGTCTTCGACATTGATTTGGTCAACCTCGTCGGAAACAATCTCGGTGCGGCGGTCGTCGCCGTATTTTTCGGCCAGCTTGTTGGTCTCGTCTTTTATCAAGGCAAGAATCTTTTCGTGGTGGGCAAGCAAATCTTCCAAGTGGTCGATGAGGGCCTGCAACTCTTTGATTTCCTTTTGCAAGTCTTCGATTTGAAGATGGGTAAGTCGCTTGAGCTGCATGTCGACGATGGCCTGGGCCTGTTCGTCGTCAAAATTAAAGCGCTTTTCAAGGGCAAGCTTTGCGGCTTCCGTGTCGCGGCTTTCCTTGATGATTTTGATCACTTCGTCAATGTTGTTGATTGCCGTAATCAGCGCCTGCAAAATGTGCATTCTGTGCTTGGCGACTTTTAGGTCGTAAATCGTGCGGCGGGTGATGACCTCGTCGCGGTGGCTTACAAAATGCTCGATGAGCTGCTTGAGGGTCAAAACTTCCGGCTTAAGGTAAGTCTTGGGAAGGGCGAGCATACCCGGCTCTTCATAGCGGTTTCCGCCGTTCTCCAAGGTCTTGGGAACGAGAGCCAAGTTGATTACGCCAAAGTTTGACTGCAAATCGGTCTTAGAAAAGAGCTGGTTCAAAACCAGTTTTGTGACGGCGCCGCGCTTTAGCTCAACAACCAAGCGCATGCCTGATCGGTCTGAAGACTCGTCGTTGGCGCCCGAAATTCCTTCTATCTGCTTGTCGCGGACAAGTTCCTTTATGCGGCGGATGATGTTTGTCGTGTTTACGCCGTAAGGAACTTCTGTAAAGACAATCGACTCGCGGCCGTGCTTGTCCGTCTCAATCATAAACTTTGAGCGAATCGTGACTTTGCCGCGGCCTGTCTTGTAGGCGCGCTTGATTCCGTCGCGGCCGTAAATTATGCCGCCGGTCGGAAAGTCAGGTCCCTTTATGTATTTGCAAAGCTCGTCGATAGAAATTTCCGGGTTGTCGATGTAGGCTCCGATGGCCGCCGCCACTTCCCTCAAATTGTGGGAAGGCATGTTGGTAGCCATTCCGACCGCGATTCCTGTCGTGCCGTTGCACAAAAGGAAGGGGAAGGAGGCCGGAAGAACGGCAGGTTCGACGGTCGTGTCGTCAAAGTTGGGAACCATGTCGACGGTATTTTTGCTGATGTCGGCCACCATTTCTTCGGTGACTTTAGTCATCTTGGCTTCGGTGTAACGGTAGGCGGCGGGCGGGTCTCCGGCAATCGATCCGAAGTTTCCTTGCGGAGTCACAGTCGTGTAGCGTTGGGCAAATTCCTGTCCCAAACGGACGAGCGCGTCGTAAACCGACATGTCTCCGTGCGGGTGGTAGTGGCCCAAAACTTCGCCGACGATTGTGGCGCATTTTTTTGTCTTTCCGCCTGAGGCAAGGTTCAGCTTGTCCATCGCGTACATAATTCTGCGGTGAACAGGCTTCAAGCCGTCGCGAACGTCAGGCAAGGCGCGCTGAACGATTACCGACATCGAATAATCGATGTAGGCTTTTTTTACTTCGTCCTCAATCGGAATTTGTATTACAGTTCCGCCTTCCGGCGTTTTGATTTCGTCCATAGTATGTTCAACTCCTATTTTCTATAAACTACTCGTCTTTTCTTTTTATTCGTTTGACAGTATGCTTAATCTTTCCAATTATAAAATTCAATTCAAGAGAAGATTCTGTTTCAGCTGTTTCCAAATCTGGCATCACAATTTCAGAAAGCGCGTTTCCAAAATGTTCCATCTTTAATCGCCGTTTTGTGGAATCGTTTTCTTTATGCAAATCAAGAAGCTCGCGCTTTAATCCTCTGACAGTGGAAAAAGTTTCAATGATGGCAAATGTGGCGTTTACCGCTGTCTTGCTCTTTAAAATTGTCGCGAGCATATAAAGACCCTTTTCCGTAAAAGCGTGCGGCAATGATCTTGATTTTGAAGAAAGATTTGCGGTCGAAAATTTCGACCGCAAAATTTCCAGCTCTTTTGAAGTCAAAACAATCATATAATCGGCAGGAAATTTGTCAGGATTGTTTTTGACCGCTTCGTTTATTCTGCGAGTTTCAACTCCATATAATTCAGCAACATCCGCGTCAAGAATTACATTCTCGTTACGAATGGAAAAAATTCTCTTTTGAACATTCTTTATTAAAAGAGCGAGACTTTTTTTCTTTGCCGCGAGTTGATTTTTTTTCATATTTCCTTATATGTCCAAGTTGGCGTAACTTGAATTGCTTTCGATGAATTCGCGGCGGGGCTCAACTTCTTCACCCATGCAGACGCTGAATATTTTGTCGGCGGCTTCCGCGTCGGGAATCGTGACCACGCGCATCTTGCGGCGGGCGGGATCCATCGTCGTTTCCCAAAGCTGCTTTCCGTCCATTTCGCCAAGACCTTTGTAGCGCTGTACGTCCGCCTTTTCGCGCTGGTCTCCCAAGGCCGCCAAAGCCTCGTCGCGCTCTTGGTCAGAGTAGCAGTAAACAGGCTCCTTCTTTCCAAGCTGCACTTTGAAAAGGGGCGGCATGGCAAGGTATACATAACCGTTCTCTATGAGCTGCGGCATGTATCTAAAGAAGAATGTCAAAAGCAAAGTGCGGATGTGGCTTCCGTCGACATCGGCATCGGCCATGATGATGATTTTGTGGTAGCGCAATTTGTCAATGTTAAAGTCTTTTCCAAAGCCGGCTCCAAGGCTTGCGATTACAGGCTCCAGTTTGTCGTTGTTCATAACTTTTTCGGGCCGGACTTTTTCTACGTTGAGCATTTTTCCCCAAAGCGGCAAAATGGCCTGGATTTTTGGGTCGCGTCCTTTTTTGGCGGAACCGCCCGCCGAGTCGCCCTCGACTATGTAGACTTCGCACATTTCCGGCTCTTTGAGAGAACAGTCGGCGAGCTTTTCGGGCAAGCCAAAGCCGTCTGAAAATGACTTTTTTCGGCTGGCGTCCTTGGCCTTTTTTGCCGCGATGCGGGCTGTGGCTTCTGAAAGGGCCTTGTCCAAAAGGGCTTCCAAAACGCTTGGGTTTTGCTCAAAGAAGAGCGTTAGCTTTTCTTTTACAAGCGCGTCAACGATTGTGCGCACTTCGGTGTTGCCGAGCTTTTCCTTGGTCTGGCCTTCAAACTCAGGCTCGGGAACTTTCATGGAAACTACAAGGACAATTCCGGAAAGAATGTCCTCTATGCGGAGCTTTTCGTCCTTGTCGGCTTTTTCCAGGCGCTTTTTGAACTTGTCGTTCGCGTCCAGGAATTTGTTGAGAACAAAGTTTATGGCGTTCTTAAAGCCGTCAAGGTGGGTTCCACCCTCGCGGGTGTTGATGTCGTTTACGTAAGTGTTGATGCTTGAAGAATAGCCTGAGTTGTACTGGAAGGCGCATTCGGTTATGACGTTGTCGCGCTCGCCGGTTATGTAAATCGGATTTTCGGGAAGGTAGAACTTAGACGTCGTCTTTTGGTTCATTTCCTTGACGTACTGGGTGATGCCGCCTTCAAACTTGTAGACGGCTTCCTTGGGCTCTTCCAAGCGCTCGTCGCGGAAAATGATTGTGATTCCGTTGTTCAAAAAGGCAAGCTCGCGAAGGCGTTTTGCCAAAACGTCAAAGTTGTATGTTGTCGTTTCCTGAAAAATAGTCTTGTCGGCCTTCCAGCGGATTGTGGTTCCGTGGCGGTCGCTGCTTCCAATTTCCTCTACCTTTGTAGTGGGCTTTCCGACGCTGTACTTTTGCTGGTATTTTTTTCCGTCGCGCTCGACCACGGCTTCCATCCAAGTGGAAAGGGCGTTTACGCAAGAAACGCCTACTCCGTGCAAACCTCCCGAAACCTTGTAGTTTGACTTGTCAAATTTTCCGCCGGCGTGCAATTTGGTCAATACCAATTCCAAAGCGCTGATATGTTCCGTAGGGTGAATGTCAACGGGAATGCCGCGGCCGTTGTCTTCCACGCGGCAAATGTCGTCCTTTTCCAATGCGACTGTAATTGTGTCGCAAAATCCGGCCATAGCCTCGTCGATGGAGTTGTCAACGACTTCATAAACCAAGTGGTGGAGTCCGTTGGGGCCGGTGGAACCGATGTACATGCCGGGGCGTTTTCGGACAGCTTCCAATCCCTTTAGGACTTGAATGTTTCCAGCTGAATAATTTTCGTTCATTTTTATATTCCTATAAAACTAATTTAAAATAGAAAAAAGACAATCGTTTTATTATACTAGTATTGAACAAAAAAGTAAAGTGAGTTTATAATGATGGAATATGAGCGACAACAATTACAAAGAAATATGGGCGGAAGCCTTGAATCAAATAGGAATTCAATATAAAAAAGAAAAGCGCGAAGATGAATTTAAGCTTTGGTTCAACCTTGAATATGTAAGCGACCAAGGAAACGAAATTACCGCCGCCGTCGCCAGTAAATTTATGATGGACGCGATGGAAAATCGCGGAAACATTAAGATTATAAAAGAAAAAATAAAAGAAATAAGCGGCATCGACATTAAAATAAAATTTGAAATAAACAACACCAACATTTCAAAGGAAGAGGCAAAAGAAGAAAAGACTTCCAAAAAGACGGAAAAAAAAGAATTGGAAAAAATTCCTGAGGAAGAAATAAAGAAAAATCCAAATTTGGATGAAAAATTTACATTTGAGACATTTGTTCCAGGCGACAACAATATGTTCGCTTATAAGGCTTCCTTAGCGGCGGCGGAAAATCCCGGAAAGTCTTACAACCCAATTTTGCTTTACGGCGGAAGCGGATTGGGAAAAACCCACCTTATGCAATCCATAGGAAATTACATTTATAAGGCTAAAAAAGGCAAAATAAAAATGGCCTATATAAACACCGAATCCTTGATGAATGAATTTACTACAGCTGTAAGAAACAGAACACCAAAAAAAGATACGGCCCAAGAATTTAAAAATAAATACAGAAATCTTGACGTTTTTTTGCTTGACGACATTTATTTTTTGGAAAAAACAGAAGCCCTTCAAGACGAAATTTTCTATATTTTTGAAGCCTTGAACCTTAAAAAAGCCCAAATGGTCTTTACTTGCGACCGTCCTATAAATGAAGTCAAAGGCATAACCGAAAGGCTAAGGACAAGGTTCAGCACTGGAATGTGCATTGACATGCAGCCGCCGAATTATGAGACAAGAAAGGCCATTTTGCAAAAAAAACTTTCCTTGATGGGAAAAACTTTAAGCGATGAAATAATAGATTTTATCGCTTCCAACATAGAAAGCAACGTGCGTGAATTGGAAGGTTCGTTGCAAATGGTTGTTAGTTACGGTGATTTTATGAGCAGCGAATTGACCCTTGACGTCGTGAAGGGAATTTTACAGGAAAAAATAAGTTCAAATTTTGGAGGAAACGTTTCCATAGATACAATACAAAAGGTTGTTTCTGATTTCTATGGAATTTCTGTTTCAGAATTGAAGAGCAAAAAACAAAACAAAACAGTAGCTTGGCCGCGTCATGTGGCCATTTACATAGCCAGAAATCTTACCGAAATGTCATTTACGGAAATTGGAAGCGAATTTGGAGGAAAAGACCATTCCACCATTATGAGCAGCTGCAAAAAAATTGAAGAGAAGAAAAAAATTGACGCTAATTTGGATGGAATTTTAAAGCAGTTGATAAAAGATATAAAAAATGCGAAGTAGTTTTCAACTCCGTTTATATATATAAATTTATATAAATTTAATAATGATAATAATAAGGGATGTTAATATGTTGAAAACTGACGCAATTCTTTGCAGGAAAAGAAAATGCAAGGTTGACAACTTTTTGTGTTTTTTCCACAAAAAATTCACTTTTCCACAATTTTAAAAGTTTTCCACAAATTCCACACACAGTAAAAACAAAAAGCGAACAAAAATTTTGTAAATTAAAAAGTTAAGAAACACTATGCAAAAAACTAATATTGCGCTATAATAGTTGTCTATAAAAAGAAAAAGTCTAAGGGAGGCTTGCAAATGAAGTTTCAGTTTGATCGCGACGCGATGATTAAGGAAGTGGCCATAGCCCAGGAAATTATCGCCAATAAAAATCCTATTTCAATTCTTTCAAATGTTCTTTTGACAGCCCAGAACAATACCCTTACGATAAAGGCTTCAGATTCAACTGTGGATTACATAACAAGAATTCCTGTCGAAATTCAAGAGGAAGGTTCGACAACTATTTACTGCGACAAGTTCATGAAAATCATTTCAAAGGCTCCGCAAGGACAAATTGAATTTGAGCAGAACGACATCACGGTGACAATCCGCCCGCTTAAAGGACGCTTCACTTTGAAGAGCGTTTCAAGCGACAAATTTCCCGAAGTCAATTCTTTGGAAAACGGAACATATTTTGAGCTTCCCGCCAAAGAGCTTAAAGAAATGATTCAGCAAACGTCGTTCGCCGTCAGCGAAGACGGAAACCGCCATTTTATGATGGGCGTTCACTTTGAAAAGCAAAACGACAATTTGATTATGGTGGCTACCGACGGACGCCGCCTTTCTTACGCCGAAAAGTCTTTGGGCGGAATTCCCGACTTTCCGCAGGCGATTGTTCCCACAAAAATTTTGGATTGCGTTTTGAAGCACGCGGGCGATGAAGGAAACGTTTCCGTGGCAGTAATCGACAAAAAGATTTTCTTCAAGTTCGGCAACTACGAGTTTTCTTCGCTTTTGTTGGAAGGAGAATTCCCCAACTACCGCCGCGTAATTCCTTCCGATTTGGACAAAACTTTCCAAGTGCAAAAGTCTGACTTGTTGGAAGCCCTTGACCGCATCGGCATTTACATTGACAAAACTTCTTTGCGCACAATTTTCAAGCTTTCTCCCGGAAAGCTCACTTTGTTCTCTCCGGAATTGGACGTTGGAAGCGCCGACGAAGAAATTCCCTGCGAATACAACGGCGAGGAAGTTATGCTCGCCTTCAACTTCCGCTATGTCGAAGAGCCTCTCAAGCTTACAAGTTCCGAGAGAGTCGCGTTTGACTTTAAGGACGCCAACAAGGCGGCCATTTTGCGCACGGAGCCCAAGTCTGATTACTTCCATGTAATCATGACTATGAACTTAAACTAGTTCGCGCTTTTGAATGGCCTTTTTGTCGCTGTCATTTTATAATTTCCGCAATTTGCAAAACGACAAAATCGATTTTGAGTCAAAGGAAATTTATTTTGTCGGACAAAACGGACAGGGCAAAAGCAACATTCTTGAATCCCTTTATTATTGCGCCTATGGAAATTCATTCCGCACCCACAGCGACGCGGAAATAGTCAGGCGCGGCGAAAAAGAATTTTCAATACGCGCTCTTTATCAAGAAAGCGGCGGCGGGACGCGCAGCGTGAACGTCATTTACAAAGACGGCAAAAAAACAATCGAAAAAAACGGCAAGAGAATTCACGACAGAAAGGAATTGATAAACACAATGCCTTGCATTCTTTTTTGCCACGACGACTTGCGCTTTGTGGAAGGCGAGCCGAGCGACCGCCGCTTTTTTTTGGACCAAAGCCTTTCTATGTACGACGTTCTTTACATAGATCTTTTGCGCCGTTACAGAATAGCCCTTAAAAACCGCAATGTTTTGTTGAAGGAACGCAAGTCTGAAATGCTTGACGTCTATGACATTCAAATGGCGGAAAACGGTTTGGAAATTCAAAAGAAACGAAAGGCAGCCGTCTTCAAATTCAATGAAATTTTCACCCGCCTGTACGAGCAGGTTACGGGAATCGCGGGCGTCACCATAAGCTACGAGCCCAGCTGGAAAGAAATTAAGGACGGAGTTTTGAGCCGCCTTCCCAGCCAACAAGAAATTCTGGATTTGTTAAAAAGCAAGAGGGAAAGCGATTTTGTGATGGGAACTTCTTTGAGCGGCCCGCACCGCGATCGCTTGCGTTATTTTTGCGACGGAAAGCCTTTTGTTCCGGTGGCTTCGATGGGACAGCGAAGGCTTATCGCGCTTTTGTTGCGCGTCAGCCAGGCGCTTTTTTATAGCCAAACGATAAACGAAAAGCCGGTTCTCCTAATGGATGACGTCATGCTGGAATTGGATCCCGATAAGCGCCAAAAGCTAACGGCGCTTTTGCCGGAATACGAGCAATTGTTCTGCACTTTTTTGCCGGGGGAACCTTATGAGCGCTACAAAAGGTCTACGACTAAAGTTTTTTTTATAGAGAACGGAGGCTGGAAAAATGAGTGACCAATTTATCAGCGGCTCTGAAATGATAACGAGGGTTTTTAAAAACATTTCTCCTAGCGACATTGAAAAGGGAAATAAAATTGAGCGGGCTTGGAAAACGACGGTTTCCAAAATTTCCGGGAACGGAGAAAAACTCGCCGCGCATTCTTCCGTCGTTGATTTAAAAAACGGAATTCTTTTGGTGGAAAGCGACCATCCCGGCTGGAACCAAATGCTTTTGATGCATAAAAAATTCATTCTTACCGGCATGAACCGTTTGAGCGGCGGCGTCAAAATTGAGTCGCTTGCCTTTAGGTTGAAAGGAAGCGACGCGTCGTTGGCCGACAGCGAAGAGATTGCCAAAAAAGCGATTGAAAAATACGCCCAAAAAATTGACGCGGAGCAAAAGCGTTTGGAAGAAATGGGCTATGGACAGCCAAAAGCCGCCGCGACCGGCGAGGAAGGAGGCCAGGACAAGGAAAACCTTCCGCCGGAACTGAACGCCATTTTTGAAAGGCTGAAAAATTCCGCAAAAGAATAATAGGTTGACAATGACGGCTTTTTTTTCGATAATAGATAGAATATGATGCCTGTAATTATTGCGGTTATTTCTTGTCTCGCCGTCATTGCCGTTTTGAGCGTAGTTGGCGGAAGAAAATCTGGCGGCGGATCAAGCAAGGCTGGCGGCCGTCCAATAAAAAATTTGCAAAAGAACCGCGCGCAGATTATACGCGATTGCACAAAAAAACTTTCCCACGACCCTTATAATACCCAGGCTCTTTTGCCTTTGGCGGATTTGTATTTTACCGAAAATTTGTGGGACAAGGCCGTGACCCTTTACAACACTCTTGTTGACTTGGCTCCAACCCATCCCGACGTTGATCCTTCTGTGGTTTGCTTGCGTCATGGAATTTGTTGCGTCAAGCTCAAGCGTTTTCCTGAGGCGATGAAAAGCCTTGTGAGCGCGTATAAGTTAAAGTCTGACAGTTTTGAAGTGAACTATTATTTGGGCCAGGCTTGCTACGCGAGCAACGATTTTGAAAAGGCGATTCCCTGCTTTAAAAAAGCTTATACAATGAATCCCGAGGCGGGCGGAATAACCGAGCCGCTTGGCATGGCGATGTACAAGGCAAAGAAATTCCGCGATTGCCTTCCGGTTTTGCGCAAGGCTTTAAACGACGATCCGCAGAACAAGGAATGTTTGTTCGCGATGGCCGACGCGATGCAGGAATGCGGCGCGGGCGACAAGGCGCTCAAGGTTTTTGTCCATTTGCGCCCCGATCCGGTTTACGGCCCCCGCTCTTGCTTGAGCGCCGGAATCATCCACGCCCGCATGGGCCAGAACGATTTGGCGGCGCAGGATTACGAAATTGGCTTGAAGCTCAAGGACATTCCGACGGAAACTTTTTTGGAGTTGAATTATCGCTTGGCGCAATGTTATTTTTCCACCAACAAAATCGCCTTGGGCTTGCAGTGCTTGACGACAATCAACAACACAGTTCCCAACTACAAAGACGTGGCAACGTTGATAAGCCGCTACAAGGAGTTGAACCAAAACTCAAATTTGCAGCTTTATCTTACAAGCGGAACGAGCGACTTTGTCGTTTTGTGCCGCAATTTGGTCAGCAAGTATTACGCGCACTCTGTCGTGAAAATTTCCGACGTTGAAGTGCAGCAGGAATCAGTTGAAATTTTGTGCGAGGTGGAGACGCCCAAGTGGGAAGACGTTGAGCTTTTCCGCTTTTACAGAACGACCGGCGCCGTGGGCGAACTTTTTGTGCGCGACTTTCACGCCAAGCTCAAGGACAAAAAAGTTGACAGAGGATTTTGTCTTACGCCCGGCTCCTTTAGCGAAGAGGCTCACAAGTATGTGGAAGGACGTCCGATCGACTTGATTGAAAAATCACAGCTGATGGCTCTCTTAAAAAAGATAACGTTGAAATAAACGCAAGGCCAAGAACGCCCGCCGCTCAAACGGCGGGTTTTTTTTACGCGCTAATTTTTTGGAATCAAGACCAAATTGCGCTCGCGGTCGTCGCCGCTGTTGGTGTCGGTCAGGAAGGGAACTTCGAGCGCGACTGTTTTGTAGACGCGGGAATTGTTAGTTGAGTCGGGAGCGAACGAGGCGGCTAAATCGGAAGAGGCGTCGCCGGCCGCGGCTTGTTCGGCGTAACCGAGAGCTCCCATTTCTTCCAAAATTTTTTGCCGCCGCGCCTTGTACGCCGCAAGAACGCCGCCCGGCTTTAATACCGCCAAAAGGCTTTTTAGCATTTTATTGTCCAGCGGCCTAAATGCCCGGAAGGTCGCTATGTCGAACGAGGCGGCGGGCGTTTTTTCCAATTCCAAATTTTTTACCTGCACATTGTGCAAGCCCAAAATTGCGGCGGCGTTTTCCAAAAAGGCGCATCTCTTGCTCATCCGTTCCACAAGGACAAAATTGTATTGGGGGAGCGCCGCCGCCAATGGGATTCCCGGAAGCCCGCCGCCGGAGCCTATGTCGGCAATGGTGACTGATTCCTGACCAGAAGGCGCGGCTCGCTCGTCGGCGAGCGCTTTGATGAGCTCCGCGGCCGAAAGGCTGTCAAGGATATGGCGGACCGCAATTTCTTCGCGGTCGTTTGTGTTTACAAGATTGTAGGCCGAGTTGAACAAAACAAGCTCGTTGATGTAAGAGTCCATCAAAGGAGCGAGCCGCTCGATTTCTTTTTGCGGAAAATTAAGTTTTTGCAAGCCTTGAATAAGTTTTGTCGGCATAGTTTTTACTGGGCGCTTCCGATGTCCAAAAGAAGGTCGCCCATCGTTCCGTCTTGAAGAAGGTGGAGGGTGACTAAGTTGCCCACGCGCGAGGCCGTCATTTTTTGCGCCGCGCAAAATTTGCTTAAGGGCGTGTCGCAAGATTTGCTTTGCGAAAGCGTGGGCGTGACCGTGTAAATTGTCTTTGAGTTTTGCGTTCCGCTGGCCTTGAACAAAAGGTAGAAGGTTTCGGAAACGTTTTCGTTGTCAAAAAGAGTCCGCGCGTCGCCGGTCAGCAAAAAGCTTCCGTCGCTTTCGCGGTCGCTAAAGTAAACTTGGACGCATTTTGAAAGCACGTCGTTTGCGTTCACGATGAAGCGCAAAATTTTTGGAGGAAGCGCGGACGGCTTGCATCCGGTTGTCGCGGCGGCGAGATTGGCGCTTTGCGACTTTTTTATTTCGTCCAGTTCCGTAAGAATTTTATTTAGCAAGATTTTGTTTTGCGCCGCGTCGGAGCTTGAGCTTCTGTTAAAGGAATTGTTTTGCAAAAGCGACGAAACGTTTGTGATTGAGCCGCTCTTGGCCAGCTGAACCAAGTCTTGCGCGGTGAGGCCGGAAAAGTCCGCGCCTTGTTCGCCAAGAAGCGCGCTTTCCAAATTTTTAGAAGCGGTTGATTTTTTTTCTTCCGTTGCGGCTTGCGTTTGAGCGGCGCTCTTTTCTTGGTTGAGGAAATTTTTTCCGGGCGTGTAAAAGGAGCTCCCCGCGACCGGCGCCGAAATTTTTGGCATGCTGGGCATTGTCGCGCTGGGCGAAAGCGTCACAGGCTGGACAGGGGCGACTGGAGCTGTGGGAGAGGCCGGCGCCACTGTTTGCGCCGACAAGTTGTTGGTGGCCAAAAAAAGAGCGGCGCTTGTGGCTAGGAGGACGGCGCGTTTACATGTTGCCAAGGCTTTCCTCCACGTATTCAAGCCGCTGCTGGAGCTGCTCGATTGTCTTTCGCAGGCGCTTGGCCTCTCTTTCCAACTTGGTTTTGGGGTCGTCGTCTTGTGCGGCGCGCTTTGAGCGAAGGCTGCAGTTCCCAAAAGAGAAAAGGCGGTTGCGATTGCAAGGGCTTTACATATTGCCAAGGCTTTCCTCCACATATTCAAGGCGCTGCTGCAATTGGTCGATTGTCTTTCGCAGGCGCTTGGCTTCTTTTTCAAGCTTTGTCTTGGGGTCGTCGTCTTGGGCCGCGCGGGCCTTTTTCTTCATCATCTCGCTAACGGTGACGGGGCTGGTGCCCGAAAGCAATTGCTGTTCGGCGGCCGCGCGGTCGTCGGCCTTTTTGATGGAGCTTACGAGCTTCATGTTGTCGTAGCCAAGCGCGGGGTTCACCTGGACCGTTCCTACGCGCTTTAAGTCGCGGACGGAATTGCGAGGCAGGCACAAGATTCTGTCCACATAGTCTTCGTAGCGGATGTCGGCCTCTTCGCAAAGCGTGTGGGCCTTGATCAAAAGGCGGCCAAATTCCGCCATCATTTTTCCGTTTGGCTCCAAGTATTCAGACTTGATTTTTTTTGTAAGCTCCACCAGCTCCGGCGAAACAGAAATGTCGATTTTGTAAAAGCCCATGTCCTCGGCGATTTTTAAGAGTTCCTGGAAGCGCGCCCAAAAGGCCGCCGTGTGGCTCTTTGCGTTGGAAACGTAGTCCGGGCCGTAAAGGGCGATATCTTCCTCAGTGACCAAGTGGTGGGTGTATTCATGGACGGCGGTGTAAACCAATTCCGAATCGCTCTTAAAGTTTTTGTTGTGCAGGATTATTTCGTGCGTGTCGGGCTTGTACAAGCCGTTTACGCGCTTGCTTTCCTTTCCGCTTTGGGTCACGGTAAAGTCCAATTTGGACTCGTGGATTTTAAGCAGCATCTCTTTGATTTTGGCGTTGTCCATAGATTGGGCTATTATAGCGCGCAAAAGGTCTTTCCGCAAGCGACGGCGACCAAGCAGCGTCCGCAAGGACGCGGCGAATCCGCTCGAAACACCAGTTAATGTTTTGCTTCCGACAACACGAGCGGCACTTGACTAATTTCTCCAATTTATGCTATATTAGACAACCACTATTTTGGAATATTATTTTTTTATTATAGGAGATATATGCCATGTTGAGGACATATCAACCAAGCAGAATTAAGCGCAACAGAAAATTCGGTTTCCGCGCCAGAATGGCGACTAAGGGCGGACGCAAAGTATTGGCTCGCCGCCGCGCCAAGGGACGCCACAAGCTTTCTGTTTGCGACGAGCACAAGAAGTACTAGTTTTTAGTCTGGATTGCCTATGGAAACAGGTTCGGTTCAAGGCGGAAAGTTTAAGCGCGTTGAGCGGATAAAGAGTCCGGCCGAGATAAAGAATCTGTTTAAAAACGGCGGCAGGGAAGGGGTCAAAGGGGCCAAGTTGTTTTTCGCTAAAAACGATCTTGGCTTTAACAGAATCGCCTTTCCTTTGCCGCGCGGTTACGGAAACGCCGTTCAAAGAAACGCTTCCAAGCGCTACAGTCGCGAAGCATTGTTCTTAGTTTATCCCGGAAACGATTCGTTCAACTCAAGGTGTGTTCAATTTCGAACATTATGCAAAAAGGCAGGACTGATAAAAGATGAATAAACTTTTGACAAAGTTTTTCCGCGCCGGAATCCGGCTTTATCAAGTCACAATTTCTCCGCTTTTGGGGCCGTGTTGCCGCTATTACCCTTCATGTTCGCATTACGCGATGGAGGCGATAGAAAAATACGGCGCCAGGCGGGGCTTGTCCATGTCTTTCGCAAGAATTCTTCGCTGCAACCCGCTTTGCAAAGGCGGCTACGATCCGGTTCCGTGAATCCATAGGCCATTCTAATTTGGGAGAAAAAGAATGGATAGAAACACCATTATGGCCGTCGTTCTTTCGGCCTTGGTATTGATTGGCTACACAATCGTTCAGGTTAAATTTTTTCCGAAGCCTCAACAGAGCCAGGCGACGGAACAAACTGCCGCGGACGCCGCGCAAGCTGAGGGCGAGGCCGAAAAGGCCGAGGCCGCCAACGCGCAAGTTCAGTCTTTTGTTCAAGCGGAAGACACAAACGAGCCTGTCATTACAGAACAGCAGTATGTAATCGAAACAAAAAAAGCCCGCGTGACTTTCACCAACAAGGGCGGCGACATCGTAGGCTACGAGTTGCTTGACCACAAGGACAACAAGACAGGCCGCGGCGTTGAAATGGCGGAAAACGTCACCGCCTCAAACCGCGCCTTTGCCCTTAACTTTGGCGGAACGGACGGCAATATCGTCCAAGATTTGTTCGTGGCAAAAGAGTTCCCCGAAGAGAACGGCGAAAAGAAAATCGCCTTTGCCAAAAAGTATTCGGACTTTACCTTGGTAAAGCAGTACACTTTTAAAGACGACGACTACATGTTCAAGATGAATGTTGTGGTTGACGGCGGCGAAAACTTTACCGCGCTGGACTTTGCCGCAAAGAGCGGCGGCAACGCTTCGTACACTTTGAGGACGTCTCCGCAAGTTGGACCCCAGTTCAACCCAAAAGTGGACCGCTACGAAAGCCGCTCATTCATCGCGCTTAACGAAGGAAAGGGCAAGCGCATTCGCCTTGGAACAAACCAATACAAGGAATACAACAAGCCCTTCAACATCGCCGGAATCGGCGGAAAGTATTTTTGCGAGCTTGTGATTCCCGCTGAAAACGGAAACTTCCAAACGGCTTGGTATTCGACAAACGCTTCCGGCTCCGTGATGAGCGACGCGCAGGCCATGCTTGTTCGAAAGCCCACGACGCAAAAGCAGACCAACGACGTTTACTATGTTTACGTAGGACCTCGAAACGAAAAGGACCTAAAAAAATATTTGACGGCCGACGCCAACGCTTGGAAGCTTAGCGGCATCCGCTTGACGGACGCGCTTGAGTCTAGCGGCTTTTTGGGCTGGCTTGAGGCGATCCTTAAATTCATTTTGGAAACCCTTTACAAGTTTGTCCACAACTGGGGAATCAGCATCATCTTGATGACAATCATCCTCAAGATCGCCTTGTTCCCGCTTACGATGAAGTCTTCGCTTGGAACGCTCAAGATGCAGGAAATGCAGCCAAAGCTTACGGCGATTCAGAACAAGTACAAGGACAACCCGCAGATGATGCAGGCCGAGACAGCCAAGGTTTACCAAGCCGCCGGCTACAATCCGATGAGCGGCTGCCTTCCGATGATTTTCCAAATGCTCTGCTTGTTCGCGATGTACAACTTGTTCAACAACTACTTTGAGTTCCGCGGAGCCAGCTTTATCAAGGGCTGGATTGACGACCTTAGCGACGGCGACAGCGTCTACCAGCTTAAGACTTTCATTCCGCTTGTGGGAAACCATATCCGCGTTTTGCCTGTAATCTATTTGGTGTCGCAGTTGTTCTACGGAAAGATCACGCAGATGGGCGGAACGCTCCAAAGCGCGCAAAGCTCCGGCCAGATGAAGTTTATGACTTACGGCTTGCCCTTGATTTTCTTCTTCTTGTTCTACAACGCGCCAAGCGGATTGATTTTGTTCTGGACAGTGAGCAACGTCATTCAGATGATCCAGCAAGTGATCATCAACAAGACAAAGCTTGCCGCCTCCGCCCAAAAGTCCAACGTGGTTGACGTAAAGGCCAAGGTTCACGGCGGCAAAAAAAGAAAATAATATTTTGGGAGAAATATATGACATACGAGTACGAAGGAAAAACAGAAAAGGAAGCGATTGAAAAAGCCGCCCAGGAATTGGGATTGGAGCGCGACCAGTTTGACGTTGAGATTCTTGAAACGCAAAAGAACTCATTGTTCAAAAAAGGCTTTGTGAAAATCCGCGTTCACACCGAAGGAAACACTCCGGTCGCCGAAAAGGACTACGCCGCCGAGCCCCGCGCTCCAAGAAGCCACGTGGCCAATCCGATTCCCCAGGACGAGTTTGAGCAAAAGCTCATCGACTTTGTGACCCAGGTCATCCAGAAGATGGGCTACGAGGTTAAGGTTGAGATTATGTTCCGCGAGGAGCGAAAGATTGGAATCAAGTTGCAGTCTGAAAGCTCTTCAATTTTGATTGGCCGCAAGGGAAAGAACCTTGACGCCTTGCAGCTTTTGATGAACGTTTACGCCGGCCACCTTGGACGCGAGGACATCCGCGTGATTTTGGACACGGAAAACTACCGCATCCGCCGCGAGGAGACTTTGGTCCGCTTGGCCTACACGACGGCCGACAAGGTCCGCTCTTACAGAAAGTCAATTTTGCTTGAGCCGATGAATCCCTTTGAGCGCCGCCTTATCCACACGACTTTGAACGACATCCCGGACATTGAAACCAAATCCGAGGGAGATGGTTTATATAAGCAGGTGCGCGTTCTTTACAAGGGCGTCATCTAAGGATTTGCATTGAAATTGTTTTTGAACAAAAAGACGCTTTGGTTGGCCTGCGTGCTTGCGTTTTGCGCGGCCGCCTTTGGCCAAACAGACTCGGAGCGCCTTGAGGCCGAAAAAAATTGCAAGAGCCGCGTCCTTAGCTTTGAGGACCGCGACTTGCGCCTTTTGCCGGCCGGCGAGTTTTCGGACGCGATTAAGAATTACGTTTTTGGCGCGTGGACGCAAAAGTGCGGCCACGCAGTCGAAAAGGTTTATACCGTTCCCAAGGAAAAGCTGGGCGCGGATTTTTCCATGCAAGACGTTGGCGCCTTGATGCGTTCCATCGGAAAAATGCAGGGAATGCTTTACTACAGCAGAAGCGACCAGGACTGGGGCGTTTTGTACAGTTCCGCCTACAGAATAGATGGGCCAAAGGGCGACAAGGCCGCCCCCGACTTGACCGAAGGAAGCGCCGACGGAAAGACAATCTACGCCTTTATGGACGACCACACCTTTGGAAAGAGCAAGTACAAAATCACCTACAGGCAGAGCGAAAAAGAGCTTGCGATGTTCATGGAGAACGTGTCGCCGCTATGCTACGGCCCGATAAGGGCAGTGCAAGCCGGAGGATTCAAGATGTGCGCCAACGTTATCGACGCGGGCGACAAGCTTTTGGTCTACATGTGCGACTACGCCGAATTTAAAATCCTAAGCGCGCTTAAGCAAAGGCTTAACAATTCCTTTGACGCGCGGCTTGAGGCGATTTACCTTTGGTTTGTAAAGGAGATTCATGCAAAATGAAAATTTTGAATAAAAGAAATTTGTTCGCGGCTTTGGTTGGAGCGGTGTTGCTCGCTTCCGGCTGCGCCCAAAACAACAAGATGGAGAAAAAGACTATGGACGCATTGAAAGGAAAGGAAGGCGTTTTTGCCGTTCTAAAATTGCCCAAGGGCGAGGTTGCCCTTGAACTTTTTTACAAGGACACGCCGCTGACTGTCACAAACTTTGTCGGCTTGGCCGAAGGAACGATGGACGCCGCCAAGGGAAAGCCTTTTTACGACGGACTTAAATTCCACCGCGTAATCAGCAAGGCCAACGGCGACGACCAGGACTTTATGATTCAGGGCGGAGACCCGGAAGGAACCGGACGCGGCGGCCCCGGCTACAGATTCGCCGACGAGATTGTAAGCAAGTACACTTTTGAAAAGAAGGGCGTTTTGGCCATGGCCAACGCGGGCCCGGGAACGAACGGAAGCCAGTTCTTTATCACTGTCGCTCCGACAACTTGGCTTAACGGAAAGCACACGATTTTTGGAAAGGTTGTCAGCGGCCAGGATGTCGTTGACAAGACCTTGCAGGGCGACGTGATTGAAAAGGTTACGATTGTCCGCCAGGGAAGCGACGCGGAAGCCTTTAAGGCAAGCCAAGCCGAATTTGACGCCTTGAACAAGGCCGCCGTCGAAAAGGCGCGCGAGGCCAAGGCCAAGCAGTACGAAAGCCAAATCAAGTTGATTGAGAAAAAGTGGCCGGGCTGCCAAAAGGACGAGAACGGCATTTACTACACAGTCACCAAGGAAGGAAGCGGCGCTGTTTGCGGCGGCGGAAAGAACGTAGCCGTCCACTACAAGGGATTTTTGCTTGACGGAAGCGTCTTTGACCAGTCTGCCGGTCGCGGACCCTTGGAGTTCGCCACCGCCGGTGGCCAGATGATTCCGGGCTTTGACATTATGGTTCAGCAGATGAAGGTTGGCGAAAAGCGCACGATTCTTTTGCCGCCGGACTTGCACTACGGCGAGCGCGGATATCCGGGAGTGATTCCGCCGATGTCATACATTGGCTTTGACATTGAATTGTTGAGCGCAAAATAGTATACTCTTAGGGACGAACCGTCATTGCCCGACTCGATTGTCCGCGCTCGCAAGAGCGCAGTTGAATAAACTTCAACTAGCAAAATGGAGCGCAGCGACATATCGGGCAATCCTTTGACAAAAAGATTATCCGGTCAAGCCGGTTTGCGGTTTAAATGTGTAGTTATAGCGGATGGGTTATTGGTCCGCTTATTGTCAATAAGGAAACCTTCCTACAAAAAAACAAAAATAAAAATCGCAAGGGGATTTTGTAAATGAAAAAATCATTTATTTTTATTATTGTTTTATTGCTCACATTTAGTTTTTCTTTTGCTAAAGGTAGTGAAGAATTATTGCCAGAACCACTTGGTTACAATTTTGAAATAATAAATCTCAATGATTATAATGCTAAATTAAAATTTGTTGACTTTGAAAACCCATTTTTAAACCGTTTTTCAGTTTTGGTTTATTATTATAATAACAAAAATAATTCATGGGATTTTATAAAAAAAGTTGAACCGTACTACAAAAAAGCACCAGGCTCTTCACATTCTGTTTTAATTACTAATGAAACATTAAAAATTTCATCAAGAACAAAATATATAGGAATAGGAATGTATGTAAATTCCTCTGATTTTGAAGAATCAATAATAAATAGTACATATGAAGTTTTTAATACACAAGAAAATAGTAATACACTTAATGTAAAATTATTAAATGTAACAACTAAATCAGAATTAAAGCAGATAAAAGAATTAAACTACGGAGATGAAAGTATTGATAAGGTAAAAATTCAGTCCTTTAAAACAATATATAAAAAGAATGAATCATCATCTTCTTATGATCAAGATGAAGACATTTTTATTATGAATGGTGATAAAGAACTTGCTCATTTTAAAAATGATTATTATTTTAAGTATTATGGCAAAAGAAATGGCAGTCATTATTTTTCGACGAAAGCAAATATATTAGCGGACAGTGAAGAATTATATAACGATAATGGCTTAAAAGAATTCTATTCTGGATCCATTACTCATATTGGTGTTAGTGAAAAAAATGATATTGCCGTAGTAGCTTTAATCGGTGATAAGTTCTATTTGTTCAATAATCACAAAAAAGTATTAGAATCAAAGAATAGTATATGGTATCCTACATACAGTCCTAATGGCAAAGTCCTATATTATTTTCTAGCTAATGAAAAGTCTTGGGGATATGAATTTTATTTATGCCCTGAATTTTGTCCTAAATTATTCAGAGGCCCATGGTTACATGCTTATTCTTATACAACATTTCTGTTTTCATCAGATTCAAAATATGCAGTAACAGAAGTCGAAAATAAGGATGGCCTTTGGTTATTATTTAATAATGCAGGTGGAAATTATTATGGTCCATATAAGTCTATAAATAAAGATTTTCATTTTACAGAAGATTCTAAACATTTCATTTTTACTGCAGATGGTAAAACAAATGATATTTTACTAAAATAGGAATATTGAAATTATTTTCTTATTCTTGAAAGAGATGTTCAGAATTGTCTCGTTTATGAAGTTTTTGAAGAGGAAAAAATAGTCCTTATTTTAAGAATGTGGACAAATTATTAGTAAGCTTATGAATGAATATTTTTATAATCTTGATGAAAACGAACAAACAAAAGAGATATACGCACAATTTGGGTTGTGCGTGTATTGGTTTCAAGTTTTAGAACATCAATTAATAAATATGATTCTTCTAAGCGCAAAGCGAAATAACTTAATGCTAAGTTCAACAGATTTTGATAATCTCTTTTATTCATACAGTGATAAATCAATGGGTGCATTAAAGAAAAAGGTTTTTGAATTATATAATTTATCTAAAGAAGATATTGATGAAATAAATTGCATACAGACAAAGAGAAATTATTATGTACATAATTATTTCAAAAATCATTCGGAGGATTTATTTGAGATTAATAAAAAAAAGAAAATTCTTGACGAAATCATAAATACAATTGAACAAATTAAGGTAGTAGATAAAAAATTAGAGGATTTATGTGTTAATTCCCTTAATAATATTGGAATTACTCAAGATATTCTTGATTCCTTACTACTCACTATAAAAAATGATAATTTTGAGACAGATGATAACTTGAAATTTGGAAAAAGAAATAAAACCTAACAAGTAGCTCTCAAAGCCGACAACGCGGTCAAGCCGCGTTGCGGTTTAGCTACATAGCTATGTGGGCTGCCCACAGGGCAGCAATGAGGAAAAATGGAAGTTTTAACGGACAAGAATTCAAAAAGTTATTTTTATGGCTTGAATATTCTACAAAATACCGTATAATATATTTCGTAAAATGTTACGAAACTTTTAGAGGTGTTTATGATTGCAATAAAACCAGTTTCAGATTTGCGAAATTATAATGAAGTTTTGCAGGATGTGTCAGATGAATCTCCTGTTTTCCTGACAAAAAATGGACGTGGTTGCTATGCAGTGATTTCTATAAATGATTATGAAAAGCTTACTGCGACAAAAAAATTGTTTTCTGAGCTTAAAAAAGGAGAAGATTCTGCAAAAGAAAAAGGTTGGCTTAGTGCAAAAGATGTTCGTGCGATGGTAGGTCTTTAATGTTTAACATAGAAGTTTCGCCACAGGCGTCAGAAGATTTGCTCGAAATCAAAGACTATATCGAAAATGAACTGCAGAATCCAATCGCAGCGTATAATACAGTAGAGAAAATTGTTGAAACCTACGAAGATTTAGCAAATTGTCCAGAAATTGGAATACCTGTGGAAAGATATGTTTCGTTTCCATCCGATTATAAATTTGTACTTGCAAATAATTATTCAATTTTCTATAGAATTGAAAAGGATATTGTTAAAGTAATTAGAATAATGTATTCAAGGCGAGATTTTGTAAGAATCTTGTTTGGAGAACAATAAATCATATAACACGCGCTTCAAAACCGTTTAAGCGCGTAGTTGGGCGGGAGACTTTTATGGACCAAGCGCAGAAACAGCAATTTTTCACCTCGTTCAGCGAGCGGGTCAACGATGTGGTTGTAGAAGCCAAGATGGCGGAACTTACGGCGAGCGCGCGGACTTTTAGCGAGATGGGCTTGTTTCCGCAAAACAAGCAGTCGCTTTGGGGCTTGATTGTGGTTTGCTCGCGCAGCCTGTATTTTTACGTTCCCTCCGAGGAAATGGCGCTTATGTCGATGATCAGCGCGGGCGCCAGCGTAAAGACGGTGGAGGAGCAAATCTTTTGCTTTAACAACATCGACGGCCTGCAGTTCAAGGCGCCCAAAAAGCCTTGGTTTAAATTCTTTAGCCCGGAAACAATCGAGTTTTCCTTTATCGACAACGGCCACGAAATCCGCGGCCTTTTTAACGTGGCCCAAAACGCCAACGCGCTTTTGGAAAGCATGCTAAAAGCCTACCGCGCGTAAAAAAAACACGGATTTTTTAGTTAACCCATTAAGGGCAAACATATAGATAGAAAAAATAAAACGCTCCCGGCGCAAAATGATTGCCAGCCCGCGAAAGCGGGCAGTTGAATAAACTTCAACTAGCAAAACGGCGGGCTTTGCCCGACGTAGTGTTTTCGCCAAACGCTCTTACGCCTCGCGCGTTTTAATTTTTTTAAAAAATGTTTGCCCTAATGTAAAACCAATTAAATCCGTGTTTTTTTATTGCAATGTGTTTGGAAGGTAAGCCGCGCTTGCGGACGATAAAAAAACGCGGAAGCGGAGTTCCGGCACGAAAAAAATTCTGCACAAGCGCAGCGCGGAAGCCTTTTTTCGGGACGGGTTTCCGCTGGGAGCGTTTTTTGTTATTGTCTACACATTCGGCCGACCTTACAATCTTGTGCAAAGTCGTTGATAATTTTGGCGACATCGGCTTTGTCTACAGGCTGGCCAAAAATCTTGTTCAGTTGAATCCCCAGCGCGAAATCCGAATCGCCGTTGACAATTTGGCGGCCTTTAACAAAATCGAGTCCAGGGTTGACCCAAGCCTGGCGGAACAGGTTTTGGAAGTCGCCTGCGCGGATTCTTTGCAAGCCCAAGACTGCGCGGGCAAGGCGGGGAACGAAGGCAAGCCCAAGACTGCGGGCCGCCTAAAAATCTTTGACGCGACCAACGCCGCCGTTTGCGCGCGCGAATGGACAAAAAAGCCTGCCCGAGTGATTTTGGAATGCTTTCAGTGCGGCCGCCCCGACTGGCTGGAAGAGCTGCTGTTTGACGGTGTGACGGCGGGCGGGGATTGTCCGCAAGCCCAAGAAGCGCGCGCCCTAATCATAAACATTGACTACCTGACGGCTGAAGACTACGCCGAGGACTTTCACAAATTAAAGAGCGGCACGCGAAGCCCCCTTGTTCGCAAAGTGAACTTTATGCCGGGCTTTACCGCAAAGACCGGCGGCTTGATACTGGACGCTGCGGCTGAGACTGCTTCCAAACCCAAGAACGCGCCGGCCACTGAAAATGGATTCATAGCTAAAACTGCCGGGCCGCAAATCCTGATGTTCAGCTATCCCAAAGACTTTGCCCCGATAATCCGCGCGATATTGCGCTGGAACAAGGCCGCGCAAGTAAACTTGGCCCAGGGCGCCGGAAAGGAAAGTTTTTTGGCGGCCAACGAAAACTGTTTGCAAGACCAAAAGGCGGGCGGCATCTTTGTCCGCGAGCTTCCCTTTCTTTCGCAAGAGGAATGGGACAAAAACCTTTACGCGCAGGACATTCTTTTTGTTCGCGGAGAGGATTCGCTTAGCCGAGCCTGCCTTAGCGGAAAGCCCTTTGTTTGGCAGGCTTACTTGCAGGACGACAACTATCAGCTGGTAAAAGTCTGCGCCCTATTGGAGCGAATGCGGCCCCACTTTGACGCCGGCGATTTTTGCGCCGTCGAAAACTTTTGGCACTTATACAACGGCGCCCCCGGCTGCCAAGACCCCTCCGCAATGGAAGCCGCCTGCTACGAATTTTTATCCCGCTATGACAACCTGCGCCCCGGCTTTGCCGCCTTTTCGCAAAGCTTGTTTGAGCTGGGGAATTTTTCGCAGAAGCTGGACGAGTTTGTGGCGGAGTGGGCGAACTAGGAGACTATAAATTTATTTGAACTAGCGCTATAATAAGTTGGTTATGGCAAAGCAAAAAAATCCATACGAAATAGATTTTGAAGAGTATATTCGCCACACGGACGCAAGCAAAAAAGAAAAAACGCTGGCTTGGTCTACAGCCATCGGTTTACAGCAAGTGGATGGACTTACTCCGTCTTCGTATTTGTATGAAACCGCAAAACGCAATATCGAAGGCGACATTTCTTTTGACGAAGCAAAAAGACTTGTCGATTCATATTATAAAAAAAAGACTGCGAGAAATACAGAAGAAGACGAACGAACGGAAGAAGCCGATAAAGTAGCTAGCCGAATCGCTCAAATTCTAAGCCAACCGTCTTTTACTTTTGCCCCCTCGCAACTTATCGCCATTCATAAAGAACTCTTTAAAGGCTTATTTAAATTTGCCGGAAAGATTCGGGATTATGACATTACAAAAAGAGAATGGGTTTTAAATGGCGACACAGTCATGTATGGAGCGGCGTACGAATTAAAAGACGCGCTTAATTATGATTTTGAGCGGGAAAGAGGCTTTAATTACACTGGCATTTCGGATGATGAAAAGATAAAGCATATATCGTTCTTTGTTTCCCGCTTGTGGCAGATTCATCCGTTTGGCGAAGGAAATACAAGAACAACAGCGGTTTTTGTAATTAAGTATTTGCGTTCCATAGGCTTTAAAGCGGATAACGACATCTTTGCTCAAAACAGTTGGTATTTTAGGAACGCGCTGGTTCGCGCAAACTACACAAATGTTGAAAAGGGAATACAGGAAAACCCCATATATTTGGAACGATTCTTTAGAAACCTTTTGCTGAATGAACACAACGAATTGAAAAACAGATTCACTCATGTTGATTATGACGAGTACATGAAAAAAAGTTCACAGAAAAGTTCACAGAAAAGTTCACAGAAAATTATAGAGATGATAAAACAAAATTCAGAGATTACCACTCAAGAAATGGCTGATAATTTAGGGATAACACGTAGAGCGGTGGCTAAATCAATTGCAAAATTACAAGAACAGGGCATTGTTTGCCGTGTAGGAGCAGACAAGGGCGGCCATTGGGAAGTCTTGAATAGGGAGGATGTCGATGGTTAAGAAAAATTTTTTGTTCGCGCTGGCGGCGCTTGTGGCGATGGAGGCGAATGCTGTGGGATTTAAGACGCTTTCTATGGCGGAAGGAATTGAGATGGCCAAGGGCAATCCTAAGGCCGTGATTGTCGACGTTCGCCGCGATGACGAATACAAGGCCGGCCACATTCCCGGAGCGCTTCTTTTGACGCTGGAAAAAATCACAAAGGAAAGCGCCGCAAAAGTTTTGCCCGACAAAAGCCAGATGATTTTTATCTACTGCCGCAGCGGCCGCCGCAGCAAAATCGCCGCCAACAAACTGCTTGAACTAGGCTACACAAACCTAATCGAGTTTGGCGGCATCCTGGACTACACCGGCCCGGTGGAGAAGTGAGTTTTAAAAATGACGGAAAAAAAATCCCCCTAGCAAAAACCGCGTGATGCGATTTTTGCTAGGGGGTAGCAACTAAGAAGTTATTCTACTATCGTTACAGGAATTTTGCTGTAGCCAGTTACAGCGGTTTTTAGTTGCATGGCGCCTCTTACTTGAGTTCTAACAGCAATAAAATATTGCTTTGCGATTTCCAAATCGCGAGGCAAATAGAATTCCAATGTTGTTGCGGAATTCTTTGTAATGAATTCATCTTGAACTTTTATCCAAGACTCTTCGTTTTTGTCAGCAGTTCCGTCTTCCAAAACAGGAATGAAGAAAATGCCGTTTGTCGGGCCGCCGACTTTAAGCTTTTTGCCTTTGATGCGGGCGCTAAAAGTTGCCTTTAACTTTCCGTTGCAAGAGTTGTCCACTGGATTTTCGATTTGAGAAATCTGCGGAGAGGAATCAACGACAGCCGTTACAGTTGCTGTGACAGTCTTCAACTTTTCCTTTAGGCCGTCATTAACAGCGAAGCGCGCTTCAAAGCCTGTGACTGTCTCTGCCTCTGGAGTGAGCGACTGCACCGAACTGAGCGGAGCGATGTAAAGCTTGCAGATATCCATGATGTCCACAGCAAAGCCAAGTTCCGCTTGCTCTAAGATTTCTTTTTTTAGAAGCTCCATCGCATGGCCGACCTGATAGCGGTCAATGCCAACATTATGGGCTGTGACCAAATCTAAAAGTTGGTCTGTGGAAATTGTTCTTCGGGGAACTCTTGCAATATAAGTGTTCTCCTTTAACGCGCATGGCGTTAGTGTAACCGCGAAATTTGTTTCGCGATTTGAATTAATTGTAACCATAAAGTTACTCCTTGTTAAGGCTGTGAATAAAACAAAATGACAGCCTTTTGATTTTTAAAGCGCCAAAAGTCTTTTGCAACGCAAGTCTCTTTTGGTCGCATAAGAAAAAGCGAAGTTTTTGAATGCGAAAATTTACAGTTATTAAGAAATGAAAATTTGCTGTTTATAAGTTCGCGTTACGGAAAGCTTTTTCTTATATAAATAATAAATTTGGAGTAATAATATTTCAGAAAAAATAAGTAAATTATTTAACCCTCTTTTTGCGTGGAAAATAGACTGTAAATATTTGCGGAAGTGTGGTATAATGAAGTAAATTGTAATACACGGAGTTTTGAATAAATGGCAAAAGTAAAAACAAAGACAAACTCACCGTTAAATATTGATGATGTTCTTTTTAAATGTAGGGACATCCTTCGTAACGCAAAAAATTCAGGTTCATTTTTTGAAAAGCGAGACATGATGCTCACTCTTGTTTTTCTCCGTTTTATTGGAGAAAAATTTGATGACGGAATAGAAAAGCTTAAAGCCCAGCTCGTTGAACGCGGAATGGATATAAACGACCCGAATGTTAAGGCCGCATTCATCGATGACCCAACGTTTACAGACGGCACTTTTTTTCTGCCGGAAGAATCCCGCTGGAGCACAATCATCAATACTTCTGCAAGCGGATTGAATGTTGCTCTTGATACAGCTCTCCGCAGTCTTTCTAATACGAGTGAGCAGCTTAAAGGCTGTTTTGTTGAAGGTACTTTTACAACAAGAAATCTTGCACCAAATGACATTAAGCAGATTGTTGATGAAGTAACAAAGATTACCCACAAGCAGTTTGGAACACAAAGAGATTTAATCGGTTATGTCTATGAATACTTCCTTAAAGAATTTGCAGTAAACGCTACAAAAGAAGATGGGGAATTTTATACACCACATGATGTAGTTGAATTGATTGCAAGCTTTATCCAGCCGTTTGACGGAACTTTGTATGACCCTTGTTGTGGTTCTGGCGGCATGTTTGTTCAAAGCGCCGCTTTAATTGAAGCCAAGAAAGGTGACATCTCAAGAATTAATGTATATGGACAGGAAAAAGAACCTGCCACATATCGACTTGCAAAAATGAATTTGGCTCTAAGAGGAATCAGTCATAATCTTGGAAAAGAAGCAGAAAACACATTCCGACTTGATTTGCACAAAGGAATTTCATTTGATTACATTATGGCAAACCCACCGTTTAATCTTAAGGGGTGGTTTGATTCAGATACAATGAATACAAATGATAGCCGTTGGGTTGATTATGCCCTCCCTCCAGAAAGCAATGCAAACTATGCCTGGATTTTACATATACTCAGTCATTTAAAACCGAATGAAGGTATTGCAGGATTCCTTCTTGCAAACGGCTCTTTAGGCGATGCAGAGGGAACAGCTCCTGTTATCAGACAAAAATTAATAGAGAATGACAAAGTTGAAGCAATTATTGTTCTTCCTCGAGAATTATTTATTACTACTGATATCAGCGTAACTTTGTGGATTTTGAATAACAATAAAAAAGGTGGAAAAACACAAGACAGAAATCTTCGCAATCGTTCTAAAGAAATTCTCTTTATGGATTTAAGAAGCTGGACAGGAGATGAATGGAACAACGCTGTAAAGAATATGCAGAAGAAGAAATTTGCTCTTACATCTGTACAAATTTCAAAAGCAGCTGAGATTTATCATAAATGGCAGGAAGAAGGAACAGATGGTAGGAACTACACAGAGCCAGAGCTTTACAAAAGCGTAAATTTTGAAACAATCAAAGAAAATAACTTCTCTTTAGTTCCGAGCCGTTACATTGAGTTTGTGGATAGGGATACAAATATTGATTATGACGCAACTCTAAAAGAAACAAGCAAAGCAGTCAGTGAACTTTTAAAAGCCCATGAATTCAATACTGTAAAAATCAAAGAAGCATTTGAAGGACTTGGTTATGGCTGTAAGTAAGATAGAGAATGCACCAATGGTAGAATTGGGTGAATTAATAGAAATTTGCGATACTCGAAATACTGATAAAAAGTACGGAATAGACGATGTATGTGGTATGACTATCGAAAAAGAAATTATTCCAACAAAAGCAGACGTAAAAGACACTGATTTATCAAAATTTTATATAGTTCAGTCACAAGAATTTGTATATAACCCAAGAACGCATGGTAGAAAAATTGGATTAGGATTTAATAATTCTAACAAACCAATTTTAATAAGTTGGAACAATACAGCCTTCAAAGTAAAAGAAATAAATCGTGTTATTCCTACATATCTCTATATGATTTTTACTCGCGACGAATGGGATAGAGAAGCATGTTTTAATTCTTGGGGATCTTCTACAGTTGTTTTTGCGTGGGAAGATTTCTGTAAAATGAAAATCCCTTTGCCATCAATTGAAACACAACGAAAACTTGTTGCAGTTTACAACGGCCTAAAAGAACTTGCAGAAGAAAACGAAAAACTTCTGGAACCACTTTTAAAAAGTTGCGAAGCATTCATCGTAGATTGCAAGAAGAAGTACACGAAAATTCGTTTGGGCAATTTAATTGCAATAGATGAAAAAATTAATTCAGAAAATCGAGACTTAGAATTTTTAGGTATTAATCGAGATAAAAGTTTTATGCCTTCCGTGGCAACTACAGAAGGTCTTGATAGGTCAAAATACAAAGTAATTTCAAAAGGAAAATTTGTATTTTCAGGCATGCAAACTGGTCGCGATGTATGTATTCGGTTCGGGCTTTATAATGAAACTGTAGATGGATTGGTATCACCAGCCTATACAACATATTCTGTAGTAGACAAAAACATTCTCCCTGAATATTTAATGATGAATTTTAAGCGTGCGGAAATGGATAGGCTAGGTTGGTTTCTTAGCGATTCCAGTATACGCTCAAATCTTGACTTTGATAGATTTCATGATATTCAGATATCTATACCACCAATCTATATTCAGCAGAAAATCGTAGACCTCTACAACTGCTACGAAGAATGTAAACGCATCGCAAACGAAGCCCGCGAGAAAATAAACAATCTTTGTCCAGCTCTGGTTCAGAAGGCTGCACATACATATTAAAAAAGGTGAGGGATGAAATGATATACATAAAATCAGTTCATGTTGAGAATTATAAATGCTTCGAAAAGCTTGATATAGATTTCAATAAAAATGTAAATATCATTGTTGGAAGTAATGAAGCTGGAAAAAGTACAATTCTTGAAGCAATAAATTTATGTCTATCAGGACTTATAAATAATAGATACCTTAGAAATGAACTGAACGAGTATTTCTTTAATACAAATGTTGTAAAACAATTTTTAGAAGATTCAAATTTACCACCACCAAGATTTTTAATTGAAGTATATTTAGATTCAGACGAACCTGCAACAAATAAAGACTTAGAGATTCTAAAAGGCTCTATGAATTCAAGAAAAGAAAATTCCGCAGGAATAAAGCTTGAAATTTGTTTTGATGATAAATATCAGAAAGAATACACCATTTATAAGCAAACTAGTGACAAAAATTCTTTCCCAATTGAATATTATAAAATCGTTTGGAGCAGTTTTGCTAAAGATGAAGTATCTACAAGATCAATTCCTTTAAAGCCGAATGTTATTGATGCATCTGGTGCAAAGTACAAAAATGGTTCTGATTATTATATTTCAAAAATTATATCAAATCAGTTGTCATCTGAAGATATCGTAGAATTAACACAATCAATCAGAGGTCTGAAAGAAAAATTTAAGGATGAACCTGCATTAAAGAAAGTTAACGATAAAATTGCTGAATGTGATAAAATTTCTAAAAAACAAGTTTCTGTTTCTGTAAATACAACTGAGATAAATGCTTGGGAAAATCTCTTAAACACTTATATTGATAATATACCGTTTACACAGATTGGTCAGGGCGAAAAAAGCATAATAAAAACGAATCTTGCTTTATCCATATTAAGAGAAAATATTGATAATGTTGTTCTTATTGAAGAACCTGAAAATCATTTATCATATTCAAATCTAAATGGATTACTAAAAACAATTGAAGATAATAACTCTGAAAGGCAAGTTATTATTACAACGCATAGCAGTTTCGTTGCAAATAAACTTGGCCTTCAAAATCTTCTTTTTATAAATGAAAAAAAAGTCTCATATTTTAAAGAAGTTGATGAAGACACCCAGAGGTATTTCAAAAAATTAGCAGGCTTTGAAACTTTAAGAGTAATTCTTTCAAACAAATCAATTTTAGTTGAAGGACCTTCAGATGAATTAATTGTACAAAAAGCATATCAAAAAACTCATGATAATCATTTACCAATTGAGGATGGTATTGATGTCATTTCCGTCAAAGGTATTCAAGCAAGAAGATTTATCAAGCTTGCAAAAGATTTACCTATGAAAATTGCTGTCGTGACAGATAATGATGGCGATTATGCCAATAATATTACGGAAAGATATAAAGATTACGTGTCAGATAATATACGTGTTTTTTCTAATACCAATGATGATCAAAATACATTGGAACCAAGTTTTACAGCCTGTAATGACGAAACGGCTTTGAAGACTTTTTTGGGATATACTGGAGAAAAATCTGTTTCTGATTTTATGCAGACATGTAAATCAGAATGGGCATATAAAATTTTCTATCAAGAGAATGACTTTAAATTCCCTGATTATATTAACGATTGCATACAATGGATAAGTCAATGAGTAACATAGTTTATATAGCTGCTGCTGGTTCTGGTAAAACAACATTACTCGTAAAAAAGGCTTGTGAAATAAAAAGTCCTGAAAACGTATTAATTCTGACTTATACAGATTCAAATGAAAACGAGATTCGCAATAAATTTCATAAAATACAAGGTTTTATTCCACAGAATGTTTGCATACAAACATGGTTTTCGTTTTTATTTCAATTTTATATTAGACCATATCAAAATTATCTTACAAATGATGATTTTGATATAAAGGGGTTGATTATTTCTACAAATAATTCTACAGCAACGACAAGACGTACTGCTAGGAGCGATTGGAAACATTATTATTTTACAAAAGAAAATAGGGCTCTCGGAGAAAAATTAAGTGAATTGGCTTTGGATTGTAACGAAAAATCAGGCAATTTACCTTTAACTAGACTTACAAATATCTTTGAACATATCTATGTAGATGAAGTTCAAGATTTAGCAGGATATGACTTAGATTTGTTAAAACAATTATTTCTATCAAAGAGTAATATCAGTTTAGCTGGGGATCCAAGACAAACGACATATTTAACAAATCATAATGGAAGAAAAAATATTAGTTTTCGTGATGGAAAAATCATTGATTATTTGAAATCCCAGAATGAATTAAAAGATAAATTTACTGTTGATTTTGATACATTAAATAAGTCATGGCGATGCTGCCAAGAAATCTGTGATTTTGCATCTAACATATCAAATAATTTTCCTCGAACTCTTTCAAGAAATGAAGCTATAGTTTCGGTTAAAGGAGTTTATTTGATTAAACCAGAAGATAAAGAAAGATTTATGAGAATCTATCCAAACATGATTCAACTTAGATGGAATATTAAAAACAAGGATATTATTCATGGATTAAAATGTATGAATTTTGGTGAATCAAAAGGTCTGACATTTGATGGAGTTCTTATTTATCCAACAAAGGATATGAAAGATTGGATTGAGAACCATGATAAAGAGCTTGCATTTGCTACACGATGTAAGTTTTATGTTGCTGTTACTCGCGCAAAATATGTTGTTGGAATTGTTTGGGATAAAAAAACATGTTCTGCTTCTGATATAAAATTTTGGAAATAATATGGAGATATAAAATGGAAAATAGGATTTATTATGGTGAATATTCATTAAAACACTGGATTGACATGATATTAAAAAAGAAAATTACATTGCCCGAATATCAGCGGAGTTTTGTGTGGTCTGAAAAGGCTGTAAAAAGATTTATTAAATCACTAAAAGATAAACAATTTATCCCTCCTGTAACCATTGCTCATTATAAAATTGAGAATGATGAAAAAGAAACAAATTATATATTGGATGGGCAGCAAAGACTTACTTCGTTATTACTTGCCAGGATAAACTATTTTCCAGATAAAAATAAATTTAAGAAATCAGACGATGTAACAAAAAGCGAAGATGACAGTGAAGATGAAGAGGATCCTGAAAAATCAAAACCTATTGAATGGACATTTGATCAACTTCTTAAATTGGGGAGTGATATAGAAAGTATAAAAAATAGGGCAAATGAATCTGATAAATACTATTCATTAAAACTTGAGGTTAAAATAGATGATAAGTTTTTAGATAACACATTTCTTGGATTTTCGTATATTGTACCTGATTCAGAAAAGAAGGATGAAGTTCAAAAGTCCTTTTCAAAAACTTTTAGAGAGATAAATTATTTGGGAAAATCTTTATCGGCTCAAGAAAGCCGTCGTTCTTTGTATTTTATGAATGATAAATATAAAGATTTCTTAGATGGAAAGATAGAAAATGATGATGTTCTGAGTTCATTATCAATTACTGAAAATATGCAATCAAATAAAATTGACTTTGTTCGATATCTTGCAATTCTGTCACAATATAAAGCACAAGGATTTACTGGTAATGTTTTAAAATATTATTCATCTTATGCATCTCGAGAATCTTTTTATGCGGATTATGTTTCATTTATTGTTGGTATTGAACAAGAGAGTCATGAAGATAAATTTAATGGTTTTGATATGGAAACGATTTTTCCTAATAACTCTTGGAAAGAAAGATTTAAAACATTAAAAACAGAAATAGTTGAATTAAAGGATAAAATAAATTCATCAAAAGAAAAATCTAAAAGTGATTTTGATTCATGGATAGATGCAGACTACTATCTTTTTGGATTAATATATTATGTTCTTTTTGAGGGGTTAAAAGTTATTTTATCAGATTCTTTGATAAATGATTTGCAATCTATTATAGATAAGAAAAGACAAGATAAATTATCTTCATATTCAAGAAGTCCAAATAGATTAGGATATCTTAGAGAACGTTTAAATGATTCAATTGTGATTTACGGAAAATATACGGAATAGTTGATTATGGAAAATGGAAAACATACAAAATTTATACTTACGCCTATTTTTGAAATTTTAGAGGACTGTGTAAATGCAACAAAAGGGATAAGTTCAGGAATTGAAACCTATCCTCTTTGTGATTACATAATGCAAACTACATTTCTAAAAATGACAGGGGCTAGCGAACAAAAATTAAAATGTATTTTATGGGAGATTGCAACAAATGATTATACATTTCGATATGATTTTTTAAAAACAAGTTATGGCGAATGTTCTGCATTGGACGATAAAAAGAAAGTTTTTAATGTTTTAAAGGATCAAGTCAAAGCAATGAATCCTGATAAAGAATTATTTGATAAAATTTATGATAATGATACTAAAACTAAAATTCAGGAAAAGTCAGGACAAGAGATAATACTTTTATTTGAACATTCCATTTTATCTATATGGCAGGGAAAAGAATTTAATAATTTCAAAAATTATTCATCAGATTTAATTAATAATCATTTTTGTAATTTTCCAACGAAAAAAAATCAAATAGACAAACGTAATATTTCATTGATTGATGGAATTATTGATTATTACAGAATTGTCTTTAAACATAGAAATCGGTGTGCACATAATCTAAAATCATATCAAACAAATCTTCCTGATTTATCTACACTAGTGAACAAGGACTATGATTATGAAAATTATTTTTTTAGATTTTCAATTTTAGTTTTATTAGATGAGATTTTTATGAAAATGTATTCTGAATACCTAAATCTTTTAGAGAATAATATATAAGGATAAAAGGCTATGGCAAAGTTAAAACAATTCAACGGAAGATTCTGTGAATACGACTTCGAAAACGTCTTCATTCAGTATCTTGAAGATGCAGGATGGACTTATCAGGCAGGAGATGATATTGTTCGCTCAAAACTGGATGAAACTCTTATCCTTGATGATTTGAAATCGTTTTTAAAAGACTCTAATCCTGATTTGCCGGAAGAAGACATTACTCAAATCTGCGACACAATGCGTCTTCTTGGTGGTCAGACTGAATTTGAAACTTTGCACAAAGCCTACAATCATTTTATTGATGGGCTCCAATTTACTGGCAGTGATGGAATTCCTCGCACAATAAACTTTATCAATTTTGACGATGCAGACAAAAACATTTTTAAGGTCGTAAATCAGTTCACTGTAGAATACATAAATAACAACGAAAAGAAAAATCGCCGTCCGGATGTTCTCCTTTATGTTAATGGATTCCCGCTTTGTATTATTGAGCTGAAAAATCCAGCTGATGACAAGGCAACGATTCACGATGCTTTTGAGCAGATTACCGTCCGTTACTGGAGAGATATTCCGCATCTTCTTCATTACTGTCCTTTGGCATGTATTAGTGACGGAGTTAAAACAAGGCTTGGCACTGTAAAAACCCCTTATGAGCATTTTTATACATGGAGGCGAATTAACGATGACCAGCCAATTGCAGATTCTTCTTTAGATGAATTTGAATGTCTCGTATATGGCGTTTATGCACCTGCTCGATTCCTTGAAATATTTAGAGATTATGTCTACTTTCAAGATAAAATCTTTGATCCTAACGAAGTAGAAATTGTCTGCCGTTATCCTCAGTTTTTTGCAACACGACTTTTAAGGGAAAGCATAAAAAAATCGGTAATTACTCACAGTGGAAAAGGCGGAACTTATTTTGGCGCCACTGGCTGTGGAAAGACTTATACAATGGCATTTTTGGCTCGTCAGCTCAGCCTTCGTTGTACAAAAGAACTTGGTTCTCCGACCGTCCTAATGATTGTAGACCGCGAAGACCTCCAGAAGCAGGGGATAAAATTATTTGGAAAATCAAAAGAATTCTTGAGTCTCGGAGAAGTAAAGGTTGTTAAGACTAGAAAAGAACTTAGGAATGAATTAAAGATTCGTGAGTCAGGTGGATTTTATATTACGACAATCCAAAAATTCTGTGACAGAAAAGATGACCCGATTGGCTTGATAAACGAAAGAAATAATATCATCTGTTTTAGTGATGAAGCCCATAGAACTCAGCTGGAAAACGCAAAACAGATAAAGTTCACCAAAGATGCAGACCAGAATATGAAAGCTCTTGTCTCAAAACCATATGCAAAAGTTCTTAGAGAAGCACTTCCGAATGCAACTTTTGTCGGTTTTACAGGAACACCAATCGACGAAACTTACCAGACTTTTGGAGAAGAGATTGACCGCTACACAATGGATCAGGCTGTAGCGGACGGTCTTACTGTTCCAATTAAATACCATCCACGCATTGCAAAAGTTCTGGCAGATCCAAAAACTGTCGCTCAGATTGAAGCTTATTACAAAAAGTGTGCGGATGAAGGAGCAACTGCAGAAGATATAAAAGCAAGTAAAGAGGCCATGAGTTCTATGGAAATAATTCTTGGTGAGCCGGGAAGACTTTCAAAACTTGCAATTGATATTCATGATGATTTTACCAGCCGCTGCGAAAAAGACCCAGAACGAGTTCAGAAGGCAATGATTGTCTGTGCAAATAGAAAAATTGCTTATGACCTTTTGTGTCAGTTCAAAGAAAAATATCCCGAATGGTTTGAGGAAAAGAAGCATCCTGATGGAATGAAAGTGGATGCAGAAAAACTTTCTGAACTTAAGGATATGCCATATATTGCAATGGTTGCTAGTGTCGGTTCAAATGACAAAGAAGAAATGTACAACTATCTTGGCGGCGTAAAAAACGATGAACGAAGTGACAAACTTGATGTTGCATTTAAACAGCCGGAATCAAATCTTCGTCTTGTTATTGTAGTTGATATGTGGATTACAGGCTTTAGCGTTGATACTTTGACTTACATGTATAACGATAAGCCTCTTCAGAAGCACGGACTTATTCAGACAATCAGTCGTGTAAACAGAAAATACCCCGGAAAGGATTACGGTCTTATTATTGACTACATCGGTATTCGGGAAAATATGCTTGAAGCGATGAAAGTGTATGGCGGCGGACAGGGCGGAAAAGGTCCTTCTACAGATGACATTGAACAGGCTACTGAAATCTTCCGTGAAAATCTTGAAATCATAAAAGCTCTTTTCAAAGAATTTGATTTAAGTCCTTTTATCGATACAAACACAACTGATATACAAAGATACAAACTTTTGAATTTGGCTGCAGAATATGTTTATAAATCTACAGAAGAGTTGAATCTTGAAAATAAGGGAATAAAAGCTGCAAAGAAAGTTTCTTTCAAGACATATTTCTTGAAAATAGTAAAAAGACTTAGAGCTGCTTACGATATTTGCCAGCCTTCAGGAGAGCTTTCTGAAGAAGAATCTGCATTAGCTCAAAGCTTTATGGCGATTGCAGGCTTTGTTCGCAAAATGAGCGGCACAACGGATTTAGATACAGATTCAATGAATAAGTATGTGGCAAAAATGGTTGAAGAGGCACTTAAATACAGCAATGTGGAAAACATCCTTCAAGAAGGAGACCAGGTAGATATTCTTGGCCCAGAATTCCTGGAACGTTTGGCTGATGTAAAAATGCCAGCAACTCGCCTTGAAGTCTTGATGAAGCTTCTCCGTAAGAAAATTACTGAATATGGAAAAGTAAATAAAGCATCCGCAAAAAAATATAAAGATATGCTGGATGAAACAATTGCTCTGTATCATGACAGAAGAAAAGCTCTTTCTGCACAGGAAGCGGGAGATACTCAGGAAATTACAGCAGATCAGATTATTGCAAGCGCAACGATTCAGGCAGAAACAATTTTGAAAGATTTGAATGAAGATAAAGAGCGCTTTAGAAAACTGGGCTTAACATTTGAAGAAATGGCATTCTATGACATTCTGATAAAAATGCGTGATGAAAAAGATTTTGAATATGGCGAGGATATTTTTGATGCAGATGTCGGCATTATGGTAAACAAGAAAATCCAGAAGCTTGCAAAGAAAATAAAAGAACTGATTGACTTAAAATCAAGCTTCACAGATTGGTTGAACAACATCAATGTTCGTAATCAGCTCAAATCAGATATTAAATTCTGTCTGTTTGATAATGGATATCCACCGATTTATTCTCAGGATGTGTTTAATCAGGTAATGGAGCAGGTAGAGAATTATAAAACTTATGAGGAAGAGTAAATTTAAAAATCAATCTTAGGTAGAGCTGTTATGTGGATAATATAGGTGAGGTTCAAAATGGATCTATACGATGAAATTTTCAATTTCGAAGTAAATACAAAAGAATATGGAAATTTATTTTTTAAATCCTACCCTGAAGATGAAAAACGCAAAGCGATTTCTGAAATAATTAATAATAATTTAGATGAAAGTGATTTGTTTAGAGAATTGTTTAAAAGTGTTTATTCTAGGGCTAAAGGAAACAAATTAACTTTTAATGACATAGATTTAGCTTTAATTACAGAAGAAGAAAAAAAAGATTTCCTAAGCCAGTTTTTTATTAGGCATTTTTATAAATATGAATACGACAATACAAAAACAATAAAAGAAAATTTTACCTTAGCAAAAGAGCTTGAGCAAGAACAACTTTTAGAATATTCAAAAACACAGTCATTGGCAGATAAAGTGTTTAATGACATCGTTCAACGAGAAAGATCGATAGGACAAATTTTAAACGGAAGTTCTATTCATAATATAAATAACTATATTTTAAATATGAAAAATATACTTCCAGCAATAAATTATATCACACCGGCTTCAAATTTTGCATTTGAAGCTTCAAAGTATGAAAGATGTTTTAAACTTATTTCCGAAAATTATGATTTATACAATTCAGTATTTAACAATAATTATTATTCATCTTTAGAGAGCGCTATAAATAAATTTAATATTGCAACCTCGTCTTGGTTTGGAAGAATTGAATCATTGCCACCTAGCATGACTTTTTCTAAGCAACTGGATATATTAAGCGGCAGCAAAGCTTTTAACGCTCTTGATGATACTTTAAAATTAGCGCGAACATATATACCTGAAAATTATGGTATTTCCGGGTTATATAAAGACTGTTTTTCAAATATAAGTATCTACATAAAAAACAAAGAAGATGAAGATGAACCAGATTATTGCTTGAATGATATAGAATACGACAAGGGGTTTATTGAGTTTTTGCATGATATACCAGAAAAAGATGTATTGAAGTTCCTTACACACCTACAAGATTATCCGTATTTGGCATTGCTTGATGATGTTGGTAAATCTATTTTTGACGCAGTTCAATCAAAAATAACTGATTGTACAAAAACAATATCAGGACAAGTTTTTTATCGCGCTCGTGCAAAAGAGCAGCAGAAAGAAAATTTTACGACAAATCAAATAGGCAGTCCCCAATATGGTGTTCCAGGAATGGGAAGATATAATTTTTTAGGCAAGCCGTATTATTATGTAGCAAGTGATGTAGAAACGGCAAGAAAAGAAGTGGAGTGCGAAAAATATCCTTCAAGCACTGTTATGAAATTAAATCAAGAAAAACAAATGAATGTTTTTGATATTTCCACAGAAGACTGTCCGCTAGTCACTTATTGTAATATTGATAAAGGAGACGGCAATGACTATACGCCGTATCTTGTTCCTAGTTTTATTTCAGTTTGTTGCGCATATTTGAATAAGAAAAAAAGGCACAGCGTAGACGCAATAAAATATAGGAGCGTGAAAAATCCTGGCGGTTTTTGCTATGTTATTCTTGATAAATCATATAATGATTTTTTTGATGATGGAGAGATAGTTTTGTAAAAAGATTAAGTTCCAAACTTAATTCTTTTTATCAGCGTTTGCGCTATAATTCTTGACAACAAGTTTAGCATGTGCAAGATGCATGTAGACTGAAAAAAGCAATGTTTTAGGAGGTGACACAATGACCATACAAGAAGAAATCCAAAATGGTGAAAGCCGCACATTAGAATATAAAGCAACGCTTCCTCATGATTCACAAAAATGGATAAAAACAATTGTTGCTTTTGCAAACGGAGCTGGCGGAAAGTTTGTTCTTGGCGTAAACAATCAACGCGAGTTTGTAGGTCTTGCAAAATCTGTAGATTTGTTTGAACTTAAGGACAACATTGCTGACACAATCAGCCAAATGTGCGAGCCGCAGATTATGTTCGACATTACAGCCGAGATGGTAGACGAAGCTCAACTTTTGATTGTAAATGTGTTTCCGGGAAACGCAACTCCTTATTACATAAAAGCTTTGGGTAAAGAAAACGGCATATTTATCCGTCTTGGAGCGACAACCCGCAACGCAGACTGGACTGCTTTGGAGGAACTTTCTAACCGTGGCCGCCATGTTTATTATGATGAGTTTGCCTGTCCTAGTGTGAAGGTTGAGGATGAGGATATAAAATATCTTTGCAAGGATTTTTCTGAACGCGCAGAGCGGAGGATTACAAGAAAAGATTTGGAGAACCTGAATCTTATAATCGGCAATAAAAAAGATACAGCGACTAATGCCTATGCAATTCTTTTGGGAAAGCATGATTATACATCCCGTATCCAGTGCGCTAGATTCCGTGGAACAGATCGTGTCGACTTTCTTGATAAAAAAGAATATGAAGGTCCTCTTTGCGAGCAGATAGACGGAGCCTATAAATTTGTTCTGAACTATTTGAGCATGTCGGTGGAAATCAATGGAATTGTTCACAAAGAAAAGTATGAACTTCCTCACAAGGCAATCCGCGAGCTTATTATTAATGCAGTTATTCACCGAAATTATCAAATGAGTTCCAGCGTTCAAGTTGCGGTTTATGATGACCGAGTTGAGATTTCTTCGCCGGGAAGCATATATGGTTCTTTGACCCTTGAAGAAGCTTTGTCAGGCCGTTCTTCAATCCGCAATAAAACGCTTGCGCGCACTCTTGAAAAGATAGATGTCCTTGAAGGCTGGGGTTCTGGCTTTAAGCGCATTTTTGCAGAATGCGATGAATATGGAGTAGACAGACCAGAGTTCCTTGAAATTGGCGATATGCTCCGTGTAAACTTTTACCGTCCTTCGTATAAGAAAAACGGCGATAAAGCCCAAAAAACGGCGATAAACTCAAAAATCGGCGATAAATCGGCGATAAATCAAAGTGTCGGCGATAAATCGGCGATAAACTACAAAGACAAAATTCTGGAATATCTTTCTAAACATTCCAAAGCCCGTTCACAGGATATTGCTTTGTTTATCGGCTTGAAACAATCACGTACAAAAGACTATCTTTCTGAACTCGTTGAAGATGGCAAGATTGTTGCCAATGGCGCTAACAGGAACAGGACATATTCGTTAAAATAAAAAAGGAGCAAACCATGAAACTATTAATCGTAATTGACATGCAGAATGATTTTATTGACGGTTCGCTTGGAACAAAAGAGGCTGTGGCGATTGTTCCGAATGTCGCGAAAAAAATTGAAGAGGCGCGGGGCGCTGGCGAGATTGTTGTGTTCACCCGCGACACGCACCAAAAAAACTATCTTGAAACTCAAGAAGGAAAAAATCTTCCGGTTCTGCACTGCGTTGAAGGAACTGACGGCTGGCAGATTTCTAGCAAGCTTAAAGTGGGAAACAGCCGCATTTTTAACAAGCCTTCGTTTGGCTCAATGGAACTCGCCGACTATGCCGCAAGTCTGACCGGATTGGAAGAAATCGAGCTTGTCGGCCTTTGCACTGGAATCTGCGTCATAAGCAATGCGTTCATTCTTAAAGCTAAGCTGCCGGAAGTGAAGATTTCGGTTGACGCAAACTGTTGCGCCTGCGTGACTCCAGAAAGCCATAAGAACGCGCTAGCCGCCATGAAGCTTTGTCAAATAAATTGTGAATCATAAAATGAAAGCAAAACTTTTTTCTTGCCTTAAAAAAAATCCCGCGCCGCTTGCATGGCTTGCTTTGCACGCCGCCGTTTTTGTGGCGCTGGCTATTTGCTTTGCAGCGGGCAGGAAGATTTTTGTAAACACAAATCTCTTTGACATTTTGCCGCAGTCGTCGAAGGCCAAGGCGGCGGCGAGGGCGGACGACGCGCTGACGCAAAAAAGCGCCAGGCAGTTTTTTGTCCTTGCGCGCTGCAAGTCTTTTGAAGGCGCCAAGAAGGCCGCCTCTCTTTTTGCGGAGGAACTATTAAAGGCCGACCAAGAGGCCGCCGCCGCGGATCCCAAGAACAAAATTTTTGAGAGCATTTCTTTTGAGGCTTCCTCCTTGTCGCTGGACCAAATTTTTGAATGGCAGTACAAAAACCGTTTTTTGCTTTTGGACAAGGAGACGGTTCAAAAAATAAACCAAGGCGGCGGCGTTGACGAGCTAAAGGAGCTGGCCTTGCAAAAAGCCTTTGGCGCCTTTTCGCTGACTCCCTTGGAATTTGTTGACGGCGACCCCTTCTTTTTGGCCGACTTGGAATTGCAAAATTTAATCGAGCGCCTTTCCAACACCGGAACGTCCCTTGCCTTGCGCGACGGAGTTTTGGCGGCGGAATACGATGGCGAGCATTACGTTATGGTTCGCGGCGCGTTGACGCAAAAGGGCGCTTCGGTGACGAGCAAAAAAAACGGCGTCCAAACGATTTACGATTGCGCCAACCGCGTCGCCGCGTCAAGCGATTTTGGCCAGGAAGGCGGACAAGATGTTTCGTTTGTTTTTTCCGGTTCCCCCTTCCACAGCCACAAGAGCGCCACCAGCGCGCAAAGGCAGGTGGCCGTCATCAGCGCTCTTAGCATGCTGGCGGTTGTCGTTCTTTTGCTGCTTGTCTTTAGGAGCGCGCGGCCGTTGCTCTTTTCTGTCGGGGCGATAACGCTGAGCTCGGCGTTTGGTCTGGGAACGGAGCTTTTGGTCTTTGGACAGATTCACATTTTGACTTTTGTTTTTGGAACTACTTTGATTGGAACATGCCTGGATTACAGCCTGCACTTTTGGACGCGCGCGTATTTTTGTCAGGAAGCGCTTTTGGGAGCACAGGCGATGAAAAAGATTTTCAAGGGCTTGGCTCTTTCGTTCGCTTCGACGGAAGTTTGCTATTTGATTATGCTCTTGGCTCCGTTCGCCCTTCTAAAGCAAATATCGGTTTTTTGCTTTGCGGGAATTTTAAGCGCGTTCGCAACGACGGTTCTTTTTTATCCAGCTCTTTCCGTTCCGCAAAAAAAACTTTCGCCGGCCATGCTGAATGGCGCTAGATTCGCGTTCCCGCGACATTTAAAAAAGATTCTGCTTTTTGCCGTTGCAGGAACTTGCCTTGCGCTGGCGCTTTTCTTTAGGCAAAATTTGCGCTTGGACAACGACCTTAGAAAATTTTACACGATGAGCGGAAAGCTTTTGGAGGACGAAAAACTTTCGGCCAGCGTGATGAACAGAAAAAGCGGCGCCCGCTATTTTATTGTCCGCGCCAATAGCGCCGACGCTCTTTTGCAAACCGAAGAAGCCTTTTGCGCTCTTTTGCAAGAGGAAGTCGCGGCGGGAAGGCTCGACTCTTTTTCTGCGACAAGCCAATTCGTTCCGTCCAAAAAAAGCAAAAGGGCGTCGCTTGCGGCCAGCCAAAAATTGATGGAGGCCGCGCCGGACTTGCAGGAAATTTTTGGAAGCGAGGCCCGGGACTTTGTGCCGGACTTTTTGGAGGCGCGCGCCTTGCTTGACGCGCCGGACGATTCTGGCATGGAAGGCGTTCCGCCATATTTAAAGGACGCGCTTGAAACTTTGTGGCTTGGAAAAATCGGCCAGGAATATTTTAGCGCGATTTTTGTTTCCGGTGGCGACGCGGAAAATTTAAAAAGCCTTGCCGCACGCTTTGGCGCTGCGGACGCCCAGGCGGTTTGCTTTGTGGACAAGGCAAGCGACATCGCCTTTGAGTTGAACCGGCTGACAAAAATCATGCTTGTTCTTTTGGCCGCGGCCTTTGTCGTTTTGATTTTTGCGCTGGCGTTTTTTTACAAGCCGCGGGCGCTTGCAAAAGTCGCCGCCGTTCCCCTGCTGGTCTTGCTGTGCGAGGCTGCCGTCATCGCGGCATTTAAAATTCCTTTGGGTTTTTTTGCCGTCACGGGAATCATCTTGGTTTTTGGCTTGGGCCTGGACTACATAATTTACACGGTGGAAAGCGGCGGCGACGCGGTCAACTCGCTTGCGGTCTTGCTTTCGTTCGCCACCACCGCGCTCAGCTTTGGCGCCATCGCGCTAAGCTCCTTTATGCCCGTCCACATTTTTGGAACGGTGGTCTTCTTTGGCCTTGTCGGGGCGTGGGGTGCAAGCCGGGCGGCGTCTCGCTAGTTTTGTCATTATGGGAAAAACGCGGTTTGGTTCAAAAATTTGTCGTTTTTAAAGCGACCACAGAATTCCTCCATTGGTGTATTATTTTAGAGGATCTCGAAAAGCTCATTTGAGTGTTTTTTGAGAGCGCCAAGGAGTTTGTCATGCAAGAAAAGGAAAAACAAAATCAAGCGCCCGATGAATTGTTTGAGAAATTTAAAACAATTGAGCTGGCGCCTTTGCCGCATTTTTCGCTTGAGTTGATGCAGTTTCCGGATGAAGTTTATGACTTTCTTAGGAAAACAGCGAATGAACATAATTGCACTGTCAGCCGCGTAATTGAACAATTTATGACTGATTTGCTCTCCGAAACAAAAGACATTTCAGAAATTAATGCCGAGACTTTGACAAAATTGTCAAAAGAAAAGCCTTATGTATTTATCAAGAAAAAAGGCAAACCATTTGCCAGAATCAGTTTTTTTGAAGAAGAAAAGACAACTAAATGATTTTTTCGCCGTAGTGGTCTAAAATTTCATTGACGGTTATTACATCGAAAATCTCGTGGCAAAAACAGTAACGCAAAAGCAAATCTTGTCGGACGCTTTTTGAAAGTGAATAGCCGGCAGTCTTTAAAAGCGATTCACTTTCTTCAATGCCTAAATTCATCGCAAGGCAAAGTTTTACGAGCGTGTTTTTGTTAGGATGGTAATCTGGCAAGGTGCGAATTTTAGAAAACAACTTACGGTCAACATTTGCCTTTTTATAAAGCTTCACTTCATCAAGATTCTTGGACTGAATTATTTGTCTGATTTTTTCTTGAAGAAGGTCATCCGTAGAGCTTATATAATCGTTAATGGCAACGTAATCTGGAATCGGCTCTTTTATAGTGGAAGCAGATTCACGAATTTCGTAGCGGAATTCGCTTTTTATATATGAGTCTATTTCTTTAAAGTCTATGTTCGTGTTTTTCATTAGTGGAATTATAGCATAAAAAAAGAGAGATATGAAGAAGTTCACTCATTTAATTCCGCGGGTTCTTCCGGAAGCCAAATGATGTCGGCGCCGTATTTTAACAAATCCTCGTCATATACATGCATAAAGTCTATTACCCGTCCGTATTCTTTTGGGAACAGTTCCTCACAATATCTTGGAATTGTTTTATGCGGAACTATGCCAACATAATCGGTTCCGTCAAATCGAGCCAAGATTTCTTCTGCATCGCAAAGTTTTACTGGAAGGCCGGCGGCGGCCAAGGCGGTGTAAAAACTCACGGCTTCAAACGGCCTTTGTTTTCCACAAACTTCAAAAAAGTAGCCGGCCTTCTTCAAACGAGAATTGCGTTCTTTTTCGGTAATTTTGCCAGAACGATACAAATAGTCTATTTCAAATTTATCGTGCCGAACAAACAAATCCACGTGAGTGCTGTTTCCTCCGCGAATTATTTCCCAAGGATGGCCGCCGCCTTTTCCGCTAAAATACCATGCGTCCCATTCTTTTGAACTTTCAAAATTAATGCCAGGCCCTTCGTTTAAGCCGTGGCCTGTTCCCGTCAGACCTTCGTCACGACCGTCCGCGTATTTAAGGTATAGCTCGGCTGGCGTTTTTTTGCCAATTTTGTAACCGCACGCTTTGTAGCCAATTTTGCAAGCGTAAAAGAAATCGTTCGCGCAAAAACGCTTTATGCGGGCAATTTTTTGTTCGTCATTTTTGCCGGAAACAATGAGCTTGCGCAAGGCTAAAATTTTTCTTTGCGATAATCCATCAAAATCATATTTTTTGAATTCCGGGTCATGCTTCCAAAGAGTTGAACGTTTGATTACTCCCGTTTTAAATTCATACGGAAGCGAATTGTCAACCAATGAATTATATTTACCTTTTTTTAAAAGCTCTACAGACTCTTTTGCGGTGTCAACAAGCAAATTGCATAGAATCGCGGCGTATTCATCCATAAGGTCAGGCTTTCCCTTTTCATCTATTCTCGCGCTTATGATTGTATTTCTTGCAAGTCCTACTCCTCGAAAATTAACAACTCCTTCTCGATCTTTTTCTTCAACGATAACAAGCCGATACCATTTTATTTCATCGGGGTAATCTTCAAGCCAGCGTTTTTGATATTGCTTGTAAGTTTTAACTCTGCCCCATTCTTTCATATCTTCAAAAGAATCGTAGTCAGTGATTTCTCCTCTAGGAACGAAAATCCATATCGCTTTTGCCTCATCGTTCGACTTTAATGGAGCGAGAGGCTCAAGCACCTTAAACAAAGGTTTCATCGCGCGGGCAAGTTTTGGCCTGATGCCAGAAGGATTCATAAAATCGCGGTTAAAACAATTTAGAAGCCTGTCTATATCCGGCGCGACTAATTTGTATTTTTTTGTTTTCATAAAATTCCTCCGTTATGTTTAAGTTTTACAACGCGCAAGCCCTGTGGCTGGTGGGGCGGCGTTTTTTCGGGTGGACTTTAATTGCCGCGGACGCGCATTCGCATTCATAGCGAAAGTCGGGCGCTTTAAATTTGGTGGAACTATTATCTTTTGGAATGGGTGCGGATTTGTTTGCGCAAACGGGCGGTTCGTCTTTGGGGGGGATTATTTCCACGCGGGCAAAGGGTTTGGTTCCTTCCATAAGAATAATGTGGCTGCTTTTTGCGGCGACGGCCTTCAATGTTTTTGCGGAAAGTTTTTCCAAGTCCAAATGTTCAGAAAGAAAGTCGGTCATGATGTGGTTCAACACGTTGTCGAACGGCTGGTTGGCGCGTGCGGCCAGTTCGCGCAAAAACGCGAGCACATCGTCGTCCAGGCGCAGCGTTACATCTTTCCAGCGCCTTAATGGCGTCACAATCACGCCGTCAAAATTGATTTCGTTTTGGGTCTTCATAGTTCCTCCTATTTTTCGTTGGCAGGCTTGAAGCCGATTTTTCGTTTTGGCTTTGGTTCGTCCAAAAGATTGTTCAAAACAAGGATGATTTGGCTGATTTTTTTGTCTTGGTCCGAGAACTTTTTGTCGCAATGGTCGATGTGCAGCAAGAGAAGGCGGCGGATTTCCGCAAGTTCAGCTTTGTCGTCGGTTTTTAGAACGCGCTCGCTTACATAATGGCGGAGTTGGACAAAGGCGTTCATAATTCTTATGCTGACTTGGATGGCGGTTTCGCTGCGCAGAACGGCGGAAAGCATTGCCACGCCTTGCTCTGTAAAGACATAGGGAAGGTATTGCCGTCCGCCGCGAGTTTCTTCTTTGACGCTTGTTTTTGAGGTCACAGATTGTGACCTCAAAAGATCATGGTCTGGATTTAAGGTCACAATTTGTGACCTTAGAATGTCATTTTCGGGTTTTGAGGTCGCGAATTGCGACCTCAAAAAGTCGTACTCTTCTTTTATAAGTTGGAAACGAAATTCTTCGGGAAAACGTTCCACATTGCGTTTTACCGCTTGATTTATAACTTTTGTTTCCACACCATATAATTCAGCCAAATCGCGGTCAATCATAACTTGCTTGCCGCGGATTACGAAAATTTTGCTCTCGATGAGAATGGGCGTTATAAGTTCTTTATTCATGCCATAAATTTAGCGCGTGTTGGGGAGAAAAACATTAAAGTAATACTTTAAAGAAATTTGAGGAAATTCACTTGACACGGAAAATTAAAAACCGTTCAAACTGGGAGCGAAAAGTTAAAGTGGCGGCATAGCGCGGTTTGAACGTCGGCGCTGGCGTTGAGCTTTAGGTAATCGATGTCGGCTTGTGCGATTCCATACGGGGGCGGGCACGGTTCCTTGATGGGGAGCTGTTCCGTGCGGACGGTTTTTAACGCGACAAGTTCGTCAATAGGAACGTCATACAGCCGCGCCAGAACGACAAGATTGTCGAGCCTTGGCAAAGTTTTGCTGTCAGGATTTTCCCATTCGTAAATTGCCTGCGGGTGGTCAAAGTTAAAAAGCTTTTGGAGAACGCCAATCTTTATCTTCTTTTTTTCGCGGATTTTTTTGAGCTTGAGCGAGGTCTTTTCTACATCAATCACCGGAAAGGAAAAGGAAGGCATATAGTTTAAAATAAACGAGAAGTCGGGGTGTGTCAAGGTGAAGGGAAAATGTGTGAACCGTTGATTAAGAATTTTTGGGTTGGAATCAAAAACCTCGCTGCATTACAGCGAGGTATAGATATTTTTATATAAATTTGTTTTTTTAGTTTAAAATGCTTCTTTTGGAAAGTCCATCTTTAATAAGGCACTTTTTGTTTTTAAATCTATCCTGCAATCATTGAAAATGCCTATGGCTGAAAATGGATCCATCATTGCTTTTTGCATAGAAATAGCAACTTTATCCCAATTTCCTTGACTTATAGCATTTATCACATCTTGCTGGTTTATATTTGAGTTTGAATTTTCTACAGAGATTTTAGGTTTACCATTTATAATGATTTCACTTAACGAAGAGCATCCTTGAAAGGCGTAAGCGCCAAAATTTTTCACCGTTGATGGAATAGTTATTTTTTTTAAGTTTTTGCAATAAGCGAATGATTTTGGATAAATATTAATACATCCTTCTTCAAAAATAACTTCCTCCAATTTATCAGAGTTTATAATTGAATTTTCATTTTGATCAGCACAAACAGATAAACTAAATCCAATCAAAGTATTATTTTTCTCAAATTCCCACTCTTTATAAACAGAAATAATTTTTATTGGATTATCTGAAAAAGCATCAAAAGAAATGTTTATATTTTTTCTTGGTAGATTCATTTCTTTTAAGTTATTATATCGAAAAGCATTTTTACCTATTTTTTTGATTTTTGAGTTCTTTTCAAAAATCAATTTTTCTATACCTAAACGTTCAAAAGCTGAATCACAAATGTATTCAACACTTTTTGGAATAGTAACTGTTTTAAATATTGTATTTGGAGGAGTGATGAGGGAGCCTACTTTTAACACGGTCAATCCTTCGATTTTTTCAGGAATAAAAAAATTATCAACAGAATTACCTAAATATGCATTTATTATAATATCACCGTTCTCTGTTAAAGAGTATACATATGTTTCATTCTTACTGTAATTTCCAGTTGCTATTAATTCTATTATTTTATTTTCAAACTGTTCTTGAATTTTTGCCATTTCCTGTTTTTCATTATTGATTTTTATTTCATTAACCAGTTGTGTAAGTTTTGTTTGTGAAGAATCAGAATATTTTTGATATGTTCAAATGTAAATTTTGACCATCAGAAAACGCGGAACAGCTTGAAAATTTTCCTTTTGTGAATATGACATATATTTTTTCAATGTTTTCTAACGGAACATGACTTGGTTTAGTTTGTATAAACTCAACTCTGTTCATTGTATATGCTAAGCCGCAAGATTCAGCAAATTCTTCTGCAAAACTATCAAAAAAGAAATCGTCGTTTTTTGATTTGAAAACTATGCAAATATTTTTTTCATATTTCTGAAAGTCATAGTCTTGAATTAAAACGCCCGAACAAAATTTCTTTTCTTTTGATTTAATATTTGAAATTTCAAATCCCCATTCATTCTCGGTTACTTTTAAAGGAATGTCTTTTGCAAATGAAGCAAACGACATCATAAGCATAATCAGCAACCCAACAATCTTTTTCATAAAACAACCTCCAGAGAAAAATTAAAAGTATAATTTAATATTGATTATACTTTGGTTTAATTTTCATTATATAGACCAAAGTATAATAAGTCAAGAACAAAATAGACCTAAGTATATATACTTTAAACATGAGTTTTTGGACGAATGTTGATTTGGAGTTGAAATATCAAGGAATTACTCGCAAGGAGTTGTCCTATAAAATCAATGTAAAGGAAATTACAATACATAAAGCCATCGAACGCGATAGTGTTCCAAATGCAGAAACTGCGTTAAAAATTGCAAAAGTCTTGAATGTTTCCTTGGAGTATTTGCTTGATATTAAAGACAGCAATAGTTTGTCCAAAGAGAAAGAAAGCGTTGATTTGCAAAAAGCCACAAGAATGTATAAAAAATACAACGGACTTTTGACACAGTTTGAAAACTTAAATAAAAAAGAACGTTTAGCCGTTACACAACTAATAGATACCCTTGGAAGCGGAAAATAGCCCATAAATATTTGTGGTCGAAATTTTCGACCGCAAAGAAACTCCTTATCGTTAACGTTTGCATAATCAAATGGAATAGTAGCGAAAATGATATTTTTGTGATACAATTGAAGACAGTTTTGCCGGAATATTAAGTAAGATTTTTGTAAATAGTTTTTAAAAAAAGACTGCCACGGTCCCTGGCACTGCAAAGCAGGAGAAAGGATTACGTGGCTTACTCTTAAAATATATGGTATAAATGGCAAAATGTCAAGGAAATTATAAAAATTGAAAATTTAATGCAAAAGAGCCAGAAATATGCTATAATATAACATATTTTCTAAAAGCAAAGGAGATCCTATATATGTCATATGAAATGGTAATGGAACAAGTTAGAACTTTGCCAGAACAATTATTGGCTTCAGTGTCTGCATTTATAAAACTTCTTGAAATGGAGCAAGGTAATTTTTATACTTTAAATGTCAAAACGAGGAGCAAAAGTGCATTTTTTAATCTCGCAGGAAAAATACATCTCGATTCAAATAGCGTTTCAGAGCTTCGAGAGGCTAGCTTGTTATGATTTTAGTTGACACAAATGTAATTATAGATTTTTGGGACAAACCGACAGAAGCTAGTAAAAAAGTTTTTGAAGAAAATGAAATTGCCACTTGTGGGGTAATAAAAGCGGAACTTTTACGCGGCAGCTATTCGGAAAAGCAGTTTTCTCAAATGAAAGAAGCTCTTGATGGTTTTACATATATTTCCTTTTCAGAAAATGATTGGATTGAACTTTCTAAACAGTTTATTGTCTTAAAACAAAATGGCCTTGCGGTTCTGATATGTACCCATAATTCTGGACACATATTATGAACTAGGCAGACTGAATGGATGCTTCCCTGTATTTTACAGGAGGCATCCATTTTGTTTTGGCCT